>CAJXSA010000323.1 GCA_913060595.1 uncultured Ignavibacteria bacterium | reverse complement strand
CCTTGTGTTCCTGCGCGAGATCGGTGAACTTCTTCCACTCCTGCGCGGTCGTCGCGAGCCGCGCGCGATACAGGTAGGCGAGGGCGAATGTCTCGTCCCCTTCGATCGCACGGTCAAACGCGTCACGGGCGTCGTCAGAACGTCCCATTTCCAGCGCTTCCCGTCCCTCGATGAAATACTCCCGCGCCTCGTCCGATCCGGTGGTGATGGGTATGGCCCCGTGGTCGGCCTGCTGACCGCAGCCGCCAACGAGGATCAGCGCCACGAACATGCAGCCGAAGAAAACCGATTGATTATGTCGCATGATATCCTCTCTGATGAATGATGAGAGATCGCCCCGAACCGCAGGAGCTTCAGAATAAACAGTGTGTCTTTGATTGGGTTGCGAGGTCAAAATGAGGCGGATATATGCAAAAATCAAGCGACTACATTGTCTTGATACGCGCAAAACATGAAATACAGAAGCAGGCAATTTGATTCAATAACGCATTATTGATTTCATGCTCTCTTTTCCCTACTATCTTTCTTCAACCATCCGCCTGATTTGTGAACATCTGGAGGTGCAGCATGCATGCCCGTCTCTGTGTCCGTCTCATCATCGCTGTCCTGATCCTTTCCGCCGCTTCGACACTCTCGTCCCAGACATTTTTCGAACAACTCCCCGGGCCGGAGGGCGGCCTCGTCTATGCCATCACCTGCAACAGCAACGGGGAGCCCGTCGGCATCACTCAGACACGGGTGTACCTGTGGAACAGCGACGCTGCCGCATGGCACACCGTCTTCAAGTTCTGGATCGATGTGAACAACAAGAAGATGTTTCGTGCTGCAGACGGACGCCTGTTCGCCTGCGCCGTCACCGCGCGGCTGCTCACATCAGAGGACGACGGTGCGACCTGGACAGAGGTGGAGTCGCTGAAGGAGTACAGTCGCGATATGACGGAAAATGCATCCGGGCACCTGTTCAACGCGGGAAATGGCGTGAAAATGTCCACCGACCACGGTGAGAGCTGGATCGCACGCAGCAGCGGCATCGAGGAGGAGTATCTGCACGCCATAACCATTCTCCCCAACGGAGATCTGATTGTGTCCGCTTCCCAGACCGGGCTCTTCCGTTCGACAGATGACGGACAGCACTGGAACGCAATCCCGGGCTCGCCCCTCGGTGTGTTCGATCTTCTGACGGCTGGCAGCGGTTTCGTTTTCGCGGGAGCGACGGACGGCGTGCATGTTTCGACGGACAACGGGGCGACATGGACGAAGACGAGCGCCCCGGCGCAGATCAGTTCGATCGCCGAAAGTCCGGACGGTGTTCTGTTCGCCTGTTCGACAGACCCGCGACAGGGGATACAGCAATCGACCGACGACGGGAGTACATGGACGAAAACAGATGCGGATTCCGACCGCCTCATCGGTCGCGGAATCACCTTCAGTGACGATGGCACCGGCTACTGCGGCACCGTGGCCGGTGTCGTCAGGTACACCGATGCGACGCAGCGCTGGCAGCCGATGAGCAGCGGACTCTGGGCCGCGACCGTACCGGCGATCACATGCCTGCCGAATGGCGACCTTGTCGCTGCGGTCTACGACCAGGGACTGCACCGATCCACCGATCACGGTTCTTCGTGGTCTCATATTGGTGAGGAACTGGAGATGGTGTATTGCAAATTTCTCCTGCAGCACAATTCCGCACTCTACGCCGCATCGACGGACTGGCTGCAGCGCAGCACGGACAACGGATCAACCTGGGAAAGACTCAACCCCTCCGATCGCTTCGTTACGTGCAACGGACTCGCTATTGATGAGCAGGGAAACATTTTCGTGCCGGTGCGTGGCGGCATGTACTACAGCAGCGACGACGGCAGCACGTGGGAAAGCCGCAGCGGGAGCGGCCTCCCGGACAAAGCGATCACCGGGTTCGCGCGCACGGACGATGGAACCCTCTACGTTGCCATTTACAGCGAAGGGCTGTTCATGTCGACCGACGACGGCCTGCAGTGGACAGAACTTGCGGCGTTCCCGGAAGATGTCACTCCGCACTCCATGCACTGCACCGCAGACGGAAGCCTGTATGTCGGGACCTCGGGCGATGGACTTTACCGGAGCACCGACGGCGGCGCGAGCTGGCAGCAGTTGATCGACGGACTCGACAACCGCTACGTGCGCACCGTATTTGTGTCTCCATCCGGCACGGTGTACTGCACCGTGAACACGGGAGTGTTTTTCCTCAATGAAGAACTTGCCAGGTGGACGTTCCTGCATGGCATCGACTACAGGACCAGGGTACTTTGCATGGACACCCGCGGACACCTGCTTGTCGGTACGGACGGCAACGGAATATACCAGAGCGCCTCGCCCCTCCCCACCATTGTCCCGCCGGCACCGATTCTGCTCGCCCCTGTCGACAACGCCGTGAACGTCGGACGGAATCCCGGATTCCAGTGGGAACTGCAATCCGGAGCGGCAGCGTACCGCTTCCAGCTGTCATCGGATGCCGGTCTCAACGACATCATCGTCGATACCGTCGTCGATGCGTATGGGCAGCTCATGCTCCGCAATCTCAACCAGCCTTCCGCGTATTTCTGGCATGTGGCAGGTCTCAACGATGCCGGCCAGGGGAACTGGTCGACTGCGCGTCGCTTCAACACCGGCGAGGTGACGACCGTGCCTTCCGCACACGCGCTCCCCTTTCGGCTCGGAGAGTGCTACCCCCAGCCGTGCAGCGGAAATACATGGATACCCTTCTCTCTCCCCGAAGCCGCAGACGTGCAGCTGAGCATACATTCCGTACTCGGACGCAGGGTTGCGACTTTGACGGGCGGCACGTTCCCGGCGGGCAAACACCGTGTTGCATGGAACACGTCGGCGTATCCGCGCGGAACGTATTTCTGCAGAATGCGCACTGCCTCGGGAAAGACGGCCACACGCATGATTGTCGTATGCAGGTGAGTTTCGCCCATCCACTGATGGACGCTATGTGAATGCGGGGTTGATCAATCGGCGGGATCGTCCGGCGCTGCAGCTGCCGATGCGTTCCCGGATTCGATCTCTGCTTCCGACTCCTCGATGCGGGGACGCAGCTCATCCACCTGCGTCTCCTCCCAGAGCGGCACGTTCATGTGATACGCAGCACGTCCGATCAGATGCGCGGCAATGGGTGCGGTAACGTAGACAAAGAACACGATGAGCAGGATCTCGAGCAGCACCAGGAGATCGCCGAAGTACAGCGCGGCGCCTGCGAAGATGAGCACCAGGCCGAATGCGCTCGCTTTTGTCGCCGCGTGCATCCGCATGTAGAAATCCGGCAGACGGACGATGCCCAGTGCGGCCACCAGGGCGAATGCACTGCCACCGAGCAGCAGGAAGGCGATGAGGATATCAGTGATCATGCTTTCCTCCGCATCAGGTAGCGAGCGAATGCGACGGTACCGAGGAAAGCGATAAGGCCTATGACGATTGCGACCGGCAGCACGGCGTCGATACCGGTACGCACCGCGTAGACACCGATCAGGGCGATGAGCAGCAGCGTTATCATCTCCAGTGCCACGACGCGATCCGCCAGGTCTGGCCCCCGCAGAAGGCGCCAGGTCGCCAACGCAACGGCGAGCAGCAGCATTCCCATGGATGCCGAGCCGGCAATCTCCACGATATGCGGGATGAAGAGCAGCATCAAAATATCTCCCTCACCCGTCGCACATAATCTTCCTCGATCTGCCGCCGCAGCGCTTCCGGGTCCGGGACGTGCATGTGGTGGATGTACAGCATGCTTCTGTCGGCACTCAGGTCAAGGCTCAGCGTTCCCGGCGTCATGGTGACCAGGTTCGTGAGCACGAGAAGCTGCCGGTCCGTGAGACTGCACAGTGAGACGGCGATGATACCCGGCCGGCTGTACAGCCTGGGAGTGAGAATGTCGTACGCCACGAGGAAACTGGACGCGACCACCTCCTTGACGTAGAACAGGGAAAAGAGCAGTCCGCGCCAGAGGCGCAGAAACACGGACGAACGCTGCGTACTCATGGTCTTCCTCCGAGTACGGTTTGGATGTAGGTTTCTGGCTGCAGCAGCTGCTCTGCCGCCCGTGTGGTCATCTCGAACACCGGTTCGGCCGCCAGTCCCATCAGAACGGACACGGCGACGAGAAAACCTGCCGGGAGCAGGTACGCGACCGCTGTGCCTGCCGATGGCGCCGGCGGCAGCGCTGCACCAGCCTGCCCCGATGCCGCAGGCCGCGCTTTCCAGAACACCTGTCCCCAGATTTTCGTCATCGAGAACAGCGTGAACATGCTCACCAGCAGCGCGACGGTCACGATGCCGTAATCACCGGCGAGCAGGCCGGCCTTGACGAGCGCGAACTTGGCGAAAAAACCGCTGAAAGGAGGCAGTCCCGCGAGGGAAAGCGCGCCGATGAGGAACAACACAGACACCGTGCGCGAATCGCGCAGCATTCCGCCGAGTTCGGCGAGGACGGTGCTTCCTCGCATGCGCGCGACATATCCCGCGATGAGAAACAGCGCGGCCTTGGCGATGGCGACGTGCAGTGTGAAGTATATGGCACCGGAGACTGCGAGCGCCGTGAACACTGCCAGCCCCATCATCGCG
>CAJXSA010000322.1 GCA_913060595.1 uncultured Ignavibacteria bacterium | reverse complement strand
CGGCAGGTGCAGCGGTCTGCGTCGCCATCTCCCAGTACTTGAGCGCCCGCCCGTAACTGCCCTGCAGATCGGTGCCGAGCAGATGCTGTGTGACGAGCGTGCCGTATCGGACGAAGATCACCTCCATGCCGCGTGAGAAAATCAGCTTCCAGCCCATGGAAAGGAACCAGCGGGCGGTCTCAGGATTCAATTTCAGACCGACCGGGAAGTGGCTGATCAGGCTCATGCCGACAAAGGACACCACGAAAGTCGATGAATAGCCCAGCACCATGCCCCAGGCACCCCAACCGTTCACCACGAGGGCGTAGGAAACGAGCGGGAACGCAAGCACGGAAAGCAGGTTGATGCGCGCGATCTTCTTGTACTCGAGCTGCTTCTCGAGGTAGGAGGAGAATAGGATGGTAAAAAGATTGAGCGTGCTGAACGCCGCCAGCACGAGGAAAGCCTGTATCATCAGCGAGGTGATGTCGAAAAAGGTCAGCACCCATGCGGTAATGCCCGTCGCCGCGAGCATCACGACAGCCAGGATGAGCGTGAGCACGAAAGCGGTGGAATACAGGTCCTTTCGCTTCTCGTCCGCCTGAATGACAGAGATATTGAACGAGACCGCGGCGATGATAAAGAGGAGATCGACGACGGCGAGTCCGAACATGTACACGCCGTTCTCGTCCGGCATCAGGATGCGGTCGCGGAAAATCCCGAAGACGAAGCCCGCCGCCATGGCGATGTAGTTGAGCCCGCTCGTCCACAGCGTGCTGACGATGGCCTTGCGCCCGATGCTCATCGCGCGGTGTCCTGTGCTGCGCGAAGCTCCCGGTACACGTCGATGACGCGCTCGGCGTATCGGTCCCAGGTGAACTGCTGAATATGTTCCGCGGCGTTCATGCCGAGCTGCGCCGCATCCTCGC
Source organism: uncultured Ignavibacteria bacterium (assembly GCA_913060595.1). Lineage (GTDB taxonomy): Bacteria > Bacteroidota > Ignavibacteria > SZUA-365 > SZUA-365 > BM516. Next base: position 3,696 of record CAJXSA010000322.1, on the reverse strand, counting down.
GATTGTCATACATCCACTGCAGCTTCTCCATGATGGCCTCGACGCTGCGTATGGGAATGACGAAGCCGTCCTTTCCGTCGCGTGCGACGCTGCCGGTGTTCTCGGACACAATGACCGGCCTGCCGCAGGCCATCGCCTCGTAGGTGACGAGAGCGGAGCCCTCCTGCAGCGAGGGCAGGATGAACACCGACGCCCGAGCGTATTCCTCCTTGAGCTCCTCGTGGCGCACATGTCCCCGCAGGGTGATACGGTCCGCATGCGTGCGCAGCAGGGGATGCATCATTTCTTCCACTTTCCCGATGAACACCAGTTCGGCATTGGGCAGCGCCAGGCGCTCCCATGCTTCGAGCAGGTAATGGACGCCCTTCTGTATGCCGATGTTCCCGACGAAAAGCACGCGAAAGACCTCGTCGTGCTTTTCTCCCACGGAAAAGTCGGCGGGATTGAACCCGTACGGAATCATGCGAAGCTTGTCGTCGCTGATGCCGTTTTCGATGAACGTACGGTATACGAACTCGGAAGGAATGATAACCCTGTCGGCCTCCTCGATTTCGCGCAGCCCTTTTTCGATGATCTGGGGATGCGTGCACTCGGTCGGCATATCCTGCCGGCGGAATTCCTCACTCAGGATGCTGCGCTGGAAATTCGGATGCGTCGAACCCCGCTCGATCACGACTCCGGCACCGTGCCGCCGCGCGAACGGAATGGAGGCGAGGGCGTAGTTGCCCCATGCGTGGAAAATGTCACAGGGCGGGATGTACCGTCGCGCGAGTGCGTCGAAGAGATTGTCCTTGACCCAGGAATAGTATCCGCCGCGGCGCAGCGCCGGGACCCTGCGCACCAGCTCCCCGAGATATTCGGGCACGGGAATCGCGTGCCAGCGGCGCGCGGCGAAGCGTTTGCGGACATACCAGCTCTTCGTGGTGATGATGCGTTCGAGATGTCCGCGCCTGTCGAGTTGTTCGGCGAGTTCTATCGCGTGGAAGCGCCCGCCGACGGAGATGACGACTTTCACGCTGTTTGCTTGTCTCCACTGCTCTGCGCTGCCTGGCCCTTTCCTGCTCCCATCCGTCTCCGGATGTACAGGACGAGGTAATACAGAAGAACGATGGCCAGCAGGTAATTGGTGACGGTCGTGACGATGAGTCCCGCCTCGTAGCTTTCCGGTTCGAAATGCATTTCGAGGCGGTGCGTTCCCGCCGGCACCACCACGGCGCGCAATGCGTAATCGGTGCGAAGGATTTCCACTTCTTCCCCATCAAGCGTCGCAGTCCATCCGCTGGGATAATAGATTTCGCTCAGCTTGAGAATGGCGGTCTCCGGGGTTTCGAGGTCGAATGCGATGCTGTTGATGCCGAAATGCACCAGCGCGGCCTTCGCGGCGGCGAGCACGCTGTCGGACACCTGCGGCACGTTGCCCGGCGGCTCCTCACTCAGGTAAGCGACGCGGTCCGGCGTGTATCCCGGCAGCGTGGAGACCTTCTCGAACATCTTTTCATCGTCGGGGATCACTTCGTACTGCCCGACGAAGAAGGCGCGATCGAGTTTGAACAGGTTCTCGTACACCACCTCCTGCTGGCCAAAGAACACGGGCTTGAGCCAGCGGGACTGCACCTGCCATTCCTGCGCATTCGGAGCAATGAGATATTTCGTGTTGAGCATGCTCAGCATGGCCCAGTTCACCGCGTCGAGATGCTGTCCGCCCTGGAAGGTGAACTGGTTGTACATCGTATTCCGGATGTCGTCGAACAGCTTCAATTTCGCGGGATGATACCCGGCCACGCTCTGTATCCCGAAGGCGACGTACCAGTTGTTGTCGTTGTGATTGGCTGCGGGCAAAACGCGATACAGCGTCGTGTCCTGCTCGAGGAAGTCCACAACATCCGTTTTCGCGAGGGATTGTTCCTGCTGCCTGAGCGGCACCATGTGCATGGGTTTGTAATCCGCGATCCACCAGTCGACGATCAGCAGCAGCAGCAGCGCCACCTGCAGTCCCATGAGCGCGAGCTTGCCGCGAACAAACGCATACAGCGCCCCGCCAGCCAGCACCATGAACAGCAGTGCAAGCAGCGCGTCGCTGACGGCCATGTCGAAAATTGCGTCACGTGTGAGCGACTGATACTGCGGATCCAGCTGCCTGAGCTGTCCCGCCTGCGCTGCCTGCTCGACCTGCTGCATCGCCTGGTACACCTGAGAGTGATTGGCCTGCATCTCGTTGGCGATCATGGTCTTGAAACCGCCTTCCGAGGCCAGGAGCAGCAGCACCAGCACGCCCGCGACGGCGACCGGAACCCAGATGACCTTCGTCAGGCGTTTGACATCCCCCGCCCCGTCACCCTTTTTCCGCTCCCGCACCATGCGGACGATTTCCGTGAGGCCCACACCTGCGAGCATGCTCATGCAGAGGCCCTGGAGAAACAGTATCATCGACGGAATGCGGAAGTTGTTGAAGAACGGCAGGTTGTTGAACAGCAGGTCGTAGACGACGCTGAAGTTCCGCCCGAAGGACACAAGAAGCGCGAACAGGCCGAGCGCGATCCACAGATGCACGAAGCGGTCTTTGGGCCTGAGGAGAATGCCCAGCAGGGCGAAAAAGCTGATGACCACGCCGAGATAGATGGGCGACTCGGTGAAAGGCATGCTGCCCCAGTACGTCGGCGTGCCGTAGCCAACGAAAGAGGGCACGAAGAACGTGATGACCTCAATCGGGGAGAAAGACCAGTTCGTCGCATAGTCGTAATCCAGTCCCCCGCCGGCAGCGGCATGGCCCGACCCGCCGGATCCCGCACCGCGGATGGAGAAATCCTTGTACTCCCAGGTCGCGAAATACGGTCCGGAAAGCATCAGGAAGGCGAACACCGCAGCACCCACGGTCAGCAGCGACACGAGGGCCACGTCTTTGAACTGCGCCCCGGCGTACCACTTGTACATCACGTACAGTCCGACGGCCATCAGGCTGTAGACGACCATCTGCACGTGACCGGAATTGAACGTGAAATGCAGGGCCGCGATGAGCAGGGCCACGCGCAGGACGCTGCGCTTCTCAAAGAGCATGTCCACGAGCAGCAGAATGGCGGGCAGCCAGGCGAACACGGTGATCTTCGTGTTGTGTCCTGCCATGATCCAGTTGAGGGAATACAGCGAGAACACCACCGACACCGCAACGAGAAAGGCCACCCATGGTTCGAATTTTTTTCGCACGCCCAGGAAATAGGTGAAGAGGCCGAGCAGGAAGAAATTGAATATGTCCCAGAACATCGTCGGGAGCGGGAGCACGTTCACCACATCCTGCACCCAGCCGTACACCTGCAGGATCAGCATGGGTTTGAGGGGATCCAGGAACGTATGGAGGTACATGCCGTGACCGGGAGAAGAGGAGCCCCAGGTGGGCATGCCCGCGAAGACATACGGATTCCAGAACGGATTGACGCCGTCCTCGTCCGCCTCTGCGAGGTATCCCTGCTCCTGCACGATGGATGCGATGTTATCGGGCACGGAAAACACCTTGCCCTCGAAGAACGCCTCGTGAAAGAATACGACGAGCAGCAGTCCGATCAGGCCGAGAAAAACTGCGTGAGCATGTTTTTCAAGGAAACCGGGCTGGCTGAGGGACGGTCCCTCCGGGGCTGATTTGCGTGAGGTTTTCCTGGCTGACGAGCGCGCTTTGGCCATGATGGTGTGTCAATTGTGAGGATG
>CAJXSA010000321.1 GCA_913060595.1 uncultured Ignavibacteria bacterium | reverse complement strand
GATGCGGCCGTCGTGGTCTTCCATGATGAAATAGCAGAGCGTCAGGCCGAGGCCCACCCCCCTGTCTCCCTTGGCGGTGGTGAAGAAGGGGTCGAAGATGTTCTCGACGATGTCGTCCGGCACGCCGGGACCGCTGTCACAGACCCGGACCACGTTGCTTTCCCCGTCTTTCTCTCCCTCGATGCGCAGCAGGCCTTCACCGCCCATGGCGTGCAGGGCGTTGGTGAACAGGTTGTAAAACAGCTGCACGACCATTTCCCGGTTACCCAGGATGTACAGCGGCTTGTCGTGGAAGGCGGTCTGTATCTTGACCCCGCCGCTGAGCTCGTGCGTGTGCACGAGTTCGATGGCCTCCTCGACGGCGTCGATGATGTCGAGCTGCTTTTTCATCAGCTGTCCCTTGGGCTTTCCGATCAGCAGCAGGTTCTCGACGATTTTGTTGGCTTTCTCCACGCCGGTGTGAATCGCGGTGCTGAATTTCTCCAGTTCCTCGGGCGTGGGACTCTGCTTGCGCCGCAGCAGCTGCGCGGCGGAGGAAGCGTAGCCGAGGGGATTGCGCAGCTCATGCGCGATGCCCTCGGAAAGGATGCCCAGAGACGCGAGTTTCTGCGACTGCAGCAGCTCGCGTTCGAGCTTCTTGCGCTCGGTCAGGTCGATGCCGATGCCGACGAAACCGGTCACTTTGCTCTCATGCATGATGGCGTTCCACACGGCATACACGGCCAGGGGCGCGCTGTCGCGCCGTCGACGATCCACCTCGCCCTCCCACTGACCACGCTGCTGCAGGATTGCGAACAGTCCCTCGCGAAATTCCTGCCCGAAAGAGGGAATTTCGAAGAGCTTTTTCCCCTCGACCTCCGATGCCGGCCAGCCGTAGAGTATCTCCGCGAAGCGGTTCCAGTACGTCACCCGCCCGGTGAGATCGATGGCGATCACCGAATTGCGCACGATGCTCAGCAGCGACGCCTGGAAACGGATGTAATGCTCGGCGTTTTTGCGGGCGGTGATGTCGTTGAAGAAATTCAGCGTCGCCGGCTGATCCTCCCAGGTGATGAGCACGTCGCGCACTTCCATCCATTTGATCGTGCCGTTGGCGTCGAACATGCGCACGTCGTAGCTCTCGGGCAGATGCTGACCGGCGATGCGCTTCTCATACTGCAGCTTCACCGCGTGGTGATCATCGGGATGCACGAACTCGAGGATGGAAATGTCGAGCAGGGCGTTCTCCGAAAGCCCGGTCAGTTCCAGCACCTTGTAGTTGAAGAACTTCAGAAGGTTGTCCTGAAGCACGATAATGGCTTCGTTGGCGTTCTCGAGAACGTTGCGGTACTTGGATTCCGAATCCTTCAGCGCCATTTCCACCTGCTTGCGCCGGGAGATGTCACGCGCAGTGGCGACGAGCAGCTGACCGTCGGTGATTTCGAAGGCGCGCACGAACACTTCGACCGGAAAGTCCTCCCCGTTTTTTCGCGTGTGCCGGGTTTCGAACATGCCGACTTCTGTCTTCCCCGTGCGAACGTCCTGGTACATGCGAAGGTAATCGCGGCTCTGTCCGCTGGCCTGTATGTCCGCCGGTCCCATGTTGAGCAAATCCTCACGCTCGTACCCGAGTGCGCGCACCGCGCTCTCATTGAGATCGACGAACTTCATCGTCTCAGGATCCACGATGTAGATATTGTCCGCCGCGCTGTCGAGAGCAAAACGGAAACGCTTGAGGCGCTCGTTGGCGCGCTCGAGTTCCAGCGTGCGCGCTTCGACAAGTTCCTCGAGGTGATCCCGGTACCGATGCAGCTCCCTGTCCGCCTGAATCCGTCCGGTGATGTCCACGGCCACGCCGATGACCTGCGTGACACGCCCGCGATCGTCTTTCAGCGGCGTGTACCAGGTTTCGAAAAACTCTTCCCCCACCTGGGCGACGGAGGTGAAGGATTCGCCTTCGAGGCTGCGGCGTATGGTCGAGAGTAGGTCGGGATACCGCTCGTATACGTCGAACACGGACTGCCCCACGACCTGGGAGGATTCGAGTCCAAGCGTTTCGAGACCGCGTCCCTCCGACAGGGTGAATATCCCGTTGCTGTCGAGGGAGAAAAGGATGACCGGAAGATTCGAGATCACGGTGCGCAGGCGCTTCTCGCTCTCGATCAGCGCGAGTTCCGCCATTTTACGCTCCGTCACATCGCGTCCCACACCGACGATGGCAACAACCTCGCCGTCATTGTCCATCACGGCGGTATCAATCCATGCCAGCCAGCGCCAGCCGTCGCGTGTGAGTGCGCGCTGCTCGATATGCGCGGTATACGGCGGATCGAACAGCGCTTTCATCGCCTCGAGCGTCGAGCCGCGATCGTCCTCGTGCACGAGCGGGAAATACGTCTCTCCGAGAAGTTCATCTTCGGACTTGTTGAAAAGGCGGCAGTACGAGGGACTGACAAAAAGGAAGCGACCATCAAGATCGACCTTGACCACGAGATCGGTCTGGTTCTCCACGAGAAGGCGGAATTTCTCCTCGCTCTCGGCAAGGGCGAGCTGCGCGAGCTTCCGTTTGTGAATGTCGCGCGTGTTCCCATGTATGGTCGTGACCTTCCCGCTGCGGTCCATCATGGGCGTGGCGACGATCTCCACCCAGAGCAGCGATCCGTCCTTTTTTCGCAGCTGCGCTTCGGTCCGCAGGCTACGGCTCCGAATATCGTCGCTGTCCCCTTCCTGGATCCGCTCCTGCATGAGCGCAAGCACGTCTTCCCTGCGGATGTCCTGGACCAGTGCGTCATAACTGAGGGAAAGCAGTTCGTCGGGCGTGTAGCCGAGAACGGATTCCGAGGATGGACTGACGAAGGTGAGATTGAGATTCGCGTCGGCGGTCCAGATGATATCGGTCGAATGCTCGGCGAGCAGGCGGAATTTCTTTTCGCTGTCCTCCAGCGCGATCTCTGCGTACTTGCGTTCCGTCAGGTCGAGGTACGTCCCTGCCACGCGCAGCGGAGCGCCCGCGGCGTCGAACTCGACCACCTTGCCGCGCTCGAGCACCCATTTCCATTCTCCGTCCGCGGCAATCATCCAGGTTTCCGCCTGGTATGAGCCGCTCGAATCCTCGAGATGCTCCCGGAGCAAGGCGTCGAGGCGCGGGACATCCTCGTCCGGCAGCGTGGAACGGCGCAGTTCCTCGAATGACATGCTGCCATCCTCCTCGATGCCGAGCATCTCGGCGGCGCGGCGATTGAGCTGCACCCGCCCGCTGTCGAGCCAAAGCTCCCAGGCCCCGAGATCGGCGCCCCAGAGCGCAAGATCCAGCAGTTCGCGCGAGCCCCGAATTTCTTCTTCGATGCGCCGCCGCTCGGTGATGTCCTCCCCGCTGCTCAGCACGCCGACGAGTTTGCCCTTGCTGTCATGCAGCAGCGCGTTGCGCCAGCGCACGAGCCGCCGGTCGCCATCGCGTGTCAGCACGACGTTTTCGTGCAGTTCCGGCTGCTCGGCGTCACCCTTCACAATCCTGTTGAAAAACGTACGCAGCTCTGCGCGCTGCTCTTCGGGAATGCAGAGATCGAACCAGTTCTTTCCCTGCAGTTCATGTTCCGCATATCCGAGCAGTGCGCAGCCCCTGCTGTTGACGATTGAGATCTCGCCGCGCAGGTTGAGCGAAAGGAAGATCACCTCGGCGATATCGAGGTACTGCTGCGTCTGTGACCGGACGTCCCGAAGCGCGTCCTCCATTTCCCGCTGCGCGCTGACGTCGGTGAGCACGCCGGCGAGCCCGGTCAGTTCGCTGCCATCCATCTGACGGCGGCAGCTGAAACGGATCAGCCGTTCCTCGCCGTCCGATGTCCGCAACGGATACTCGCAGCCGGTCAGCTGTCCCTGAAGCATGGCAATCAGGGTCTCCGACCACTCCGCGCGCCTTTCCTCAATAACCAGTTCTCCGAGAGCACGGCCTTCGATTTCCTCGGCCCCGTAGCCGAGCAGCCGGGTGATCACCGGTGACATGAAGCGTACGTGGCCCGTGACGTCGACCTCGAACACTGCTTCGTTGAGATTCCCGAGCATGGCTTCAAAGCGGCGCTGCGTGACGTCAAGGCTGTCCTCCGCCCTTTTTCTCCCCGTGACATCCACGACATAGGCGATCTGTGCCGTCGCTTCGCCGTCGGCTTCCTTCTGGAGACGGGTGGTTTCATGCACCCACACGGTCTCTCCATGCGCATCGAGCAGGCGATAGTCGATCTCGAGTACGGACGAAGACTTCGCCACCTGCTCACGCCAGGCTTCCCGCACGCGATCAGCATCGTCGGGATGCACATGCGCGAGAAAACTCCTCGCGCCGTCCGGAAGTCCCTGCGGAGAGAAACCGAAGCGCACGATATTCTTGGAGACAAATTCCACGGGAAAATCGCCGTCGATGCCGCGACGGATGACCACCGTGGGTCCCGCCACGAACATGTCACGCTCCGCGCGTATCTGTTCACGGGCTTCGACGAGCGCCGCGTTGCGCGCAGCCAGTTCTTCCTGCGTCCGCAGCAGCTCACGGGCAATGCGTTTGCGTTCGATGGCGTACTGTATGCTACGGGACAGCAGGGGCTCTTTCGCGTCGCCCTTGACGAGATAATCCTGCGCGCCAAGACGCACCGCCTCC
>CAJXSA010000320.1 GCA_913060595.1 uncultured Ignavibacteria bacterium | reverse complement strand
CATAACGGCTTCGAGGAAACGACCACGCTCTGTCTCATCCCGCAGGAGGCGGACGCGGTTTCCATTCCGGTGATCGCCGCGGGCGGCATTGCCGACGGCAGGCAGATGGCTGCCGCCTTCGCGCTCGGCGCCGACGGCGTGCAGATCGGGACACGCTTCGCTGCAACCGAGGAGTCTTCCGCGCATCACATGTTCAAGCAGAAAATCGTCGAGGCAGGGGACGGAGACACCGTCCTGACCATGAAGAAAATCGCTCCGGTGCGTCTCATTCGCACATCGTTCGCGCTCCGCGCCCTGGAAGCGGAAGCGTCCGGCGCGACACCCGCGCAGCTGCGCGAACTGCTCGGCAGCAAGCGCGAAATGCGCGGCATGTTCGAGGGGGATCTCGACGAAGGAGAATTCGAAGCGGGCCAGAGCAGTACGCTGGTAGACGATATCGTCACGGCTGCTGAGGTGCTCGATCGTCTGCTCGCGGAATACGCGCGCGCATGCCGTGCCCTGCCGGTTGTCTCCGCCGACACCGGTACGTCATGATTTTAGCCTTGCATGCTGTCCGCCATAACACGTAGATTTGCGACATTATACGCTATCCGAGGAAATCCGAGATGAAATCCATGCTGACGCGAACGCTGCTGACGATTACCGTTGTGCTTGCCACGACGGGAAACGTGTTTTCGCAGGAGAACGCCGTGTTCGATTTTCTTCGCATTCCGATGAACGCACGTGCCGCCGCGCTGGGGAACACCTTTCTCACGATGCAGAACGACGCCGCGATGCTGTTCAGCAATCCGGGCGCTCTCAGCTCACTCGAAGGTCCTGCTGCTTCGGTCGGTTTTGTCAAGCACCTGATGGACATCAACGCGGGCTACGCGGTGTACGGTCAGGAGTTTGAAAATCTCGGCTGGCTCAGCGCCGGCGTCACATATGTCAACTACGGTTCCTTCGACGAGACCGATAAATTCGGCAACACGCTCGGGACCTTCGGCGCATCGGATCTCGCACTCAGCGTGGGATACGGCAACCGGTACGACAACCTGCATTACGGTGCCGCGGTAAAACTCATTTATTCGTATATCGATGACTACAGCGCATCGGGACTGGCACTCGACGCCGGTGTCTCGTATCACATCCCCGACGAACAGATGGTCATCGCGGCGGGACTGTTCAACGCGGGAACGCAGGTCAGCAGCTTCGGCGATGAAAACGAATCGCTGCCCTTCGATGTTCGACTCGGTGTCGGCAAAAAGCTCGAGCACCTGCCTCTTACCATCATGCTCAATTTTCACAAGCTCAACGAGGACGCGGACGGCGTCTTTGACCGTTTCAAGAACTTCTCACTGGGTGGAGAATTCGAGCTGAGCAATGCGCTGCGGGCCCGCGTCGGCTACAATAACGAACAGCGCGATGAGCTCAAGATCGGGAACTCTGCCAAGCTCGCCGGCTTTTCAGGTGGCTTCGGCCTGAGCATCGCGACATACGTGGTGGACTACGCATACAACTCCTTCGGCGAGATAGGTGCTATGCATCGATTCTCGATTTCCACGATGTTCTAGAGCGGTAACCGTCGTGCCTGCACTCCCCGGCAAGCCTGGAAAGGAAGAGCGTTCCCTGCGGAGCGCTCTTCGTGCGTTTCTGGATGAAGCGCGCCGCGCACCCCGCGACGTCGTGCTCGTGTTTCTCGTCACTGCTGCAATAGGCATTGTCTCGCACAAGTTGGGAAGCAAGCGCTTCTTCTTCGATCAGTGGTATGACGTGTTGGGACGCGATCCGCTCTACGAGCTCTATCAGTACCTCTACTGGTTCGGCAGCGAGTTCGTGATCTATTTCCTGCTCCTGCTTCCCGTGATCGTTTTTCTGCATCGTCGCCCATTGCGTGATTTCGGGATGGGAGCCGGGGACTGGCGCTTCGGCCTGAAAGTGTCCCTGCTGTTCTACGTGGTCATGCTCCCGATCCTCTGGGTGGTAAGCGCAGCTCCGTCCTTCCAGGCTGTGTACCCGCACGCGCAGAGCGTGCGAGGAGACTGGACGCTGTTCCTTATCTACGAGAGCGCCTTCATACTCTATTTCATCGGCTGGGAATTCATCTGGCGCGGATACATGCTTTTCGGTCTCCTTCGCCACACGGGAGCAGTCGTTGCCGTCCTGGTGCAGATGCTGCCGTTCGTCATTCTCCACTCCGGCAAGCCGGTCCCTGAAACAATCGGTTCGATTGCGGCGGGCATCGCACTCGGCGCGCTGTCGGTGCGCACACGGTCTTTCTGGTACGCGGTGCTCATACACTGGAGCGTCATGCTGACCATCGATCTGTTCGCCACGCTGCGTTTCCGCAGTGGGGTGGAGGGTATCGGACCCGCGGATTTCTTCGCCCTTTTCTCTGCACTCTTCTCCTGAGTATTCCTATATTTGTATTCGGTACGGGCGGCATGGGATTGACACCCGTTTCCGGTTGTTTGTCGAACATCAGGTGATATCATGCGTCTCTGTGTCAACATCGATCATTTTGCCACGCTGCGCGAAGCGCGCGGGGGACTGGAGCCCGATCCCGTCACCGCAGCGCAGATCTGTGAGCTGCACGGGGCCGAAGGCATCGTATGCCACCTTCGCGAGGATCGACGGCATATCAATGATCGCGACCTCCGTCTCCTGCGCGACATGGTGAAGACCAAGCTTGACCTCGAAATGGCGATTACGGATGAGATTCTTCAGATCGCAGTCGAAACGCTGCCGGATCTCGTCACCTTCGTCCCGGAGAAGCGCAAGGAACTCACAACGGAATCCGGTCTCGACGTCATCCGTGAGGCCGAGAAAGTCGCGCACGCGGTGCGCATGATGCACGAGAACGACATCGAGGTCAGCCTTTTCGTCGATCCCATCGACGAACAGGTAGAGGCCGCCGCCGAGACTGGTGCGGATGTGATCGAAATCCATACCGGAGAATTTGCCAATGCTCGCAGTATCGAGGAAATGGCAGAGCAGCTCGAGCGAATACGGAAGGCGGCCGCCTTTGCACGCACCCTGGAACTGGGCGTGAACGCGGGACACGGTATTAATTATCAGAATGTGCACTACATTACGCCCATTCGAGACATCGAAGAAGTGAGCATCGGTCATTCACTGGTCGCGCGCGCCATGTTCGTGGGTCTGCCGACGGCAGTGAAGGATATGGTGCGTCTCGTGCGCGGATTCTGACGATTTTTCTCACATTTTTCTTTAAGTACACTTGCTTTATCATCAGTCCCTGCATATATTTGGAGACCTTTCGTCGGGTTCTTAGCTCAGTTGGTTAGAGCGCTACCTTGACATGGTAGAGGTCACAGGTTCGACTCCTGTAGAACCCACAATTCTCGCAAGAGGAAAAAATCGGAGCGAATCCGATTTTTTCGTTATACACACGCAGAGGCGGCCAGATGGCAGACGTGATTACCATAACCTTTCCCAACGGTGACAGCAGGGAATTCCCGCGCGGTGTGACCGGCCTTGAAGTGGCGGAAAGCATCTCCGCCGGACTGGCGCGCGAGGCGCTTGCGGTCGAGGTTGACGGTTCGGTGTGGGATATGAATCGGCCCATTGCTGCCGACGCACTTGTGCGCATCCTGACCTGGAAGGACGAAGAAGGGAAGGAGGTATACTGGCACAGTTCGAGTCATCTTATGGCCCATGCCGTGCAGAAACTCTATCCCGGCGCCAAGTTCGGTGTCGGTCCTGCGATCGATGAGGGGTTTTACTACGACATCGACGTCGATCACGTTTTTACGCCGGAGGATCTCGAAAAAATCGAGAAGACCATGGCGGAGCTCGCGAAGGAGAACAAGCCCTTTGAACGGAAAGAGATCAGCAAGCAGGAAGCGCTGGATCTCTGGTCGGGAAAAGACGACTACAAGATCGAACTGATAGAGGGCTTCGACGAGGACGAGGAAGTGATCAGCTGTTACAGCGAGGGATCCTTCACCGATCTCTGCCGGGGCCCCCATCTCCCGTCCGCAGGACGCATCAAGTACGTCAAGCTGCTCAACGTCTCCGGCAGTTACTGGAAGGGCGATGCGAAGAACAAGCAGCTGCAGCGCATCTACGGCATTTCCTTCCCGAAAAAGAAGGAGCTCGATGAGTACCTCGAGCTGCTCGAGGAAGCGCGCAAACGCGACCATCGCAAACTGGGCCGTGAACTCGAGCTGTTCGCGTTTCATGAGGTGTCCCCCGGAGCGCCGTTCTGGCTTCCGCGCGGCATGCTTCTCTTCCGTGAGCTGCAGAAACTGATACGGGAAATGCTCGACGGCGCCGGCTACGATGAGATACTCACTCCCATACTTGTGAAGAAGGAGCTTTGGGAGCAGTCCGGTCACTGGCAGCACTACAAAGAAAACATGTTCCTCGTCGAGGACGGTGAAGACCAGATTTACAGTCTCAAGCCGATGAACTGCCCTGAAAGTACCTATGTGTACCGGCACAAGGTGCGCAGTTACCGTGATCTGCCGCTTCGCTACTCGGAGATCGGCACCAATCATCGCAACGAGCTCAGTGGCGCGCTCAACGGCATGTTCCGCGTGCGGCAGTTCCACATGGACGATGCGCACCTGTATGTGCGCCCCGACCAGATATTCGACGAAATTACCGCGCTGATGAAACTGGTCGACCGTTTTT
>CAJXSA010000319.1 GCA_913060595.1 uncultured Ignavibacteria bacterium | reverse complement strand
CGATCGACTATTCCGGCATCGTCTATGCCTACACCGGCGTGCAGCCCGACCGCGTCGCGCTCTACAAAGCATATCCGAACCCCTTCAACCCGAGCACCACGCTGAGCTTCTCGCTGCAGGACGCGGCGCATGTGACGCTCAAGGTGTACAACACCTTCGGACAGGAAGTGGCGACGGTCAGCAACGCGGATTTCGATGCGGGCTTCCATACCGTGGAATTCCAGGGCGCGCAGCTCCCGAGCGGTGTCTATATCGCCGTGCTCGAAGCCGCCGGTGCCGTGCAGCAGCAGAAGCTGGTGCTCAACAAGTAGGTAAACATAATGTGCTCATCACGTGAGAGTGGAGAGAGTGAGCACAAATGGTACACTGTGGGCGGAGCATCGCCTCCGCCCACAGTGGTCTTTTCGAGGAAACGTGTAAGAAGCAGGAAGCAGATGAATGTCAGGGAATGGAGCAGTGAAACGACCATGGAAATCCCCTTCTCCTTTTCGCAATATTCGTACCCGCTGAATCCGAGCGCGACACTGACGTTCACGCTGGACGAAGCCCAGGAAGTTTCGCTCAAGATATACAACAATTACGGCCAGGTCATTCACACGATCTATGATCAGAAAATGATGAAACCCGGCTACCACGAACTGAAGCTGTATGGTGAGACCTTCCCCTCGGGAGGATGCTACGCCAGGCTGCAGACGAAGCATGGTGTGCAGCAGCGAACCCTCGTCATGCACACCGAACACTCTGACCCCGCAGTGGGATAAGATCAAACCAGAGAGGAGAGAAGCCCGGCCGATATAGAATACGGTCGGGCTTTTTTTGTATGCAATCGATTGCATAGCTATGCAATCGGATGTATACATTTCATGGGTACTTTCCCCTGGCTTCGGGCCCCCAATCCTCATCCAATCCTCATAAACCCCGCTGTTTCGCAACTCACAGGCTATGCCGGAATTGTGTAACTGCATGTATAACATAGTGTTAAGGGTGCCCTCCATGCGTGCCCAGTCAATATGGGATAAATTGGGTAATCAATAGGAATAATATTGGCACGGTTCGTGCACGATATACGGGCAGACAAAGAAAACGCCATTATTTGATAGTTCAGCTGAGGAGTACACATGTTCTGTTTGAAACCACTTTCGAAGTTACTTACTGCCACGCTTGTCCTTGCGATGTTTGTCGCAGGATCCCAGGCACAGGCAGCATCTTATACATGGGACGGCGGAACGAGTTCCGACTGGACCGACGGATCGAATTGGACGCCGAACGGCGTGCCGGGTGCCGCTGACGATGTCACCTTCCCCGCGCTTGCGTCCCTGTTCAGTGTTACCATCCCTGCCGCAAACGTCACGGTGACCAGCGTTTCCATCGAAGGAAATTACAATTTCGCCATGGCAGGGAACCTCGTCACGACCAACCTCGACATCACCGCCGGCAAAATCCTCATTCTCACTTCGAGCGTCGGCTTTGTCGAAGTCGACGGCGCCCTCTCCATCGGTTCCGGATCCCAGGTGACGGGCGCGGGACTTTCCGACGTCTACATCAATCTCGATGGTACCATCGCCGCGACGGACCTGACGGCTTCCGTCGGTGAGAATATCGTGCTGTTCGTGCGCAACGAGAACACGCTTCAGTCTTCTCTGGTCGTATACGGCACCATCGACCTGAGCTACGTGCGCCCGAACAACAAGCAGATCAACATGTATCTCGGTACGAACAACCTGTATCTGGGTGCGTCGGCGGCAATTAGCGGCCATACGACGGACGTCGGATCGTCATACGGTTTCATCACCACCATGACCGGAGACTGCGTGCCGAACGCCGGACGACTCTGCCGAGAAGCAAATTCCATGGACCTCACCGGCAGCGGTTCCTACTTTACCTTCCCGGTCGGCGAGCAGGGCGAACTTTACACGCCGATCACACTCGGCATCACATGCCGGTCCGACGTGATTGACAACAGTGTCGCTCCGTTCGCGTTCGTTTCCGTGCGCGCAGCAGCGAACTGGGGCACGCTCAAGGGACACCCGGACAATCAGCAGAGTGCCAAGGTCGGTGTGTACTGGCCCGTAAAGGGTGCTGGTCTGCCCATCGATCCCATCACCGGCGAGTCGTACTTCGGTTTCTCCGGTCTCATGGAGTTCTCGAATACCTACCGCAGTTCCCAGCCGGATTCGCT
The DNA here is from genome assembly GCA_913060595.1 of uncultured Ignavibacteria bacterium. GTDB lineage: Bacteria > Bacteroidota > Ignavibacteria > SZUA-365 > SZUA-365 > BM516. The sequence goes on along the minus strand of CAJXSA010000319.1, from coordinate 2,503 downwards.
CTTCTCGGCCATGTACAAGACGCATATCGAGGACGACGGCGCCTGCGGCACCGGTGGACCCTACGGCGGCTTCTGGGATCTGAAGGGCTCGCAGACCGTGGTCGAACTGACGGGTAATTTCCGCACGATTCCTTTCGGACAGTACGATATTAGCGCTCCCGGCATGGTCAACAACGCCCTCGACTGCATGGTCGGCTACGGCGACATCTCCGGCGGCGTGAAGAGCGGCGGCACCATCCCGGTGGAACTGACCGCCTTCTCCGCACGCTATTACGACGGCTCCGTTCGCCTGAACTGGCAGACTGCCACCGAGCTTAACAACCACGGCTTCTACGTCGAGCGCTCGCTCGACGGCGAGAGCTGGGAGGACATCAGCTTCATCGAAGGCGCAGGGACCTCGAACGTGACCCTGGTCTATGATTACACCGATATTCTCGAGCGCGCGCTACAGGAAGTCCCGCAGATCGCCTACCGCCTCCGCCAGGAGGACCGTGACGGCACGATCGATTACTCGGGCATCGTCTACGCGTACACCGGCGCACAGCCGGACCGTGTCGAGCTCTACGAAGCCTACCCGAATCCGTTCAATCCGTCGACCAGCCTGAGCTTCTCCCTGCAGGAAGAGGCGCATGTCACGCTCACGGTGTACAACACCTTCGGCCAGGAAGTGGCGACGGTCAGCGACGCGACCTTCGACGCCGGATTCCACACCGTCGAATTCCAGGGCGCGCAGCTCCCGAGCGGCGTGTACATCGCGGTTCTCGAAGCCGCGGGCAGCGTGCAGCAGCAGAAGCTGGTCCTCAACAAGTAAGAATCGCAACATGTGCTCATCACGTGAGAGTGGAGAGAGTGAGCACATACGGAACACTGTGGACGGAGGCACGTCCTCCGTCCACAGTCCTTTTTCAAGGAAAGCAGTGTGGCAATGGAAACTTCCCTCAGGGAACGGAGCAGTGAAGCAGCAATGGATATCCCGTTTTCATTTTCGCAGTACGCGTACCCGCTGAATCCGAGCGCGACGCTGACGTTCACGCTCGAGGAGGCGCAGGAGATTTCCCTGAAGATATACAACACCTACGGCCAGGTCATCCACACGATCTATGAGCGGAAGATGATGAAGCCTGGGTACCATGAACTGAAGCTGTATGGCGAGACTTTTCCCGCGGGAGGATGCTACGCGCGCCTGCATACCAAGCACGGCGTCCAGCAGCGTTCCCTCGTCATGAATTCAGAACCCGACGACACCGCAGAAGGGTAAGAAAAGAGATTTCTCAGAGGAGAGAGAGCCCTTCCGGCCAACATGCCGGAAGGGTTTTTTCTTTTCCCCTTTCGCGAATAGCGTACTTTGTTATATTATGATGTGGTGATGGTATTCCTGCCATTCATTTAGGGTGCACGCGTGTCGGACAATCACACCGTTCTCATCGTCGACGACGAAGATCTCATCTGTTTTGTGCTCACACAGCTGCTGCGCGTCCATGGATTTGCCGTGCGGACCGCCTCACGCGGCGAAGAAGCGCTCGAAATGATCGCGTCCGCACGTCCGGATCTCGTCATTCTCGATATTCGCATGCCCGGACTCAGCGGTTTCGACGTGCTGCACCGCATTCGAAGCAGTGACCCGGCGCTCCCGGTGATCCTGATGACCGCGCTCTCAAGCGTGCGGGACGCCGTGGAAGGCATAAAGGCCGGCGCGTTCGATTACATGAGCAAACCGTTCGACAACAACGAGATGATCGCGACCGTTCGTCGCGCCCTCGCGAGGACGGAAGAGGCCGCCGCTTCGCAGGATGAAAGCGCGGGAAACACCCCGGAGGAAGAGGATGAAATCGAGGAACTGCACCCGCTGCTCGAAGCACTCGCGACAGGAGAGCGCATGCTGCAGCTGGCGCGCGCCGCGCAGCGTGTCGCACGGAAAGGAATGCCTGCCGTCCTGCACGGTGAACTCGGCAGCGGGAAGCGGCGTCTTGCGCGACTGATGCATGAGGTCAGCGGCAGGGAGGGACCTTTCATCGCGGTCGAATGCACGGGTGCGACGGAATCCGTGCTGCGCAGCGAACTGTACGGGTCCGGCAGCGCCACGGGCCCCGGGCGCGCGGGGAAGCTGGAACTGCTCCGGCAGGGAACGCTGCTGCTCGATGAGATCGCCGACATGCCCGCAGGCCTGCAGGACGCCCTCGCCAAAGACTTCGCACGCAATGCGTACACGCATCCTGTTACCGGCGCCACCCTGCCGCTTCGAGGAGCGCTTCTCTGCACGACCTCTCGTTCTGCCGAAGAGTTGCGCGAGGCGCTCACTCCCGCGCTCCTGCATCTCGTCGAAGAGGCGCCGCTTCATCTGCCGCCGCTCCGCAGCAGACGTGATGACATTCCTGTGCTCGTCAGGCAGTTCCTTCAGGAAGCGGCAGAGGAATTCAAGCGGCCCGTGCGCGGCGTGAGTCCGGCAGCCATGGAACTGCTGCGGACCGGGGATTGGCCAGGCAATGTGCATCAGCTCAAGGCT
>CAJXSA010000318.1 GCA_913060595.1 uncultured Ignavibacteria bacterium | reverse complement strand
GTGTGCATCCTGCTGCCCGCCATTTCCAGCACGATTCCGCTGGCATCGAGACGGAAAAACAGGTCGGGAAAGGTTTTGAGAACGCTGCTCAGTTCCGCGCGGCTGCGGGTGAGGCTGCGCGAGCTGTCCTCCACCGTCTGGCGCAGCGCCTGCTGCTCATCGTGAAATGCGACGTATGTCCGCTCCACCTCGTTGAGCAGGGCCTGCCACCGTTCGTCCGGCGGATCGGCATCCCCGAGGATGGAAAGCAATTGCTTGTGAAAAAGGGAGACGGCTTCGTTCATACGGCGGCGGCGAGAACGTCCGATGAATGCATAGTGGGTCTGTATCAGAATATACAAAGGGCATCCCATATGTGCAGATATCCGCAATCATGGAATTTTGATTTTCCCCTCTGTGTTGACCATAATAGAAGGGTTCACATTCATGTTTCATCAACGAACGATACCATGACACCAGGTACCCCGGGTCAACCGTTTTCCTTCAAGGACTGCACGCTGACCGCGATCGCCACCGGAAAGCGCGCGCAGAACCTGCGCGAACTCCGTGATCGCCTCACGTCCGTCGACGAAGGCTGCATATATTACCATTTCTGGGGCGGCCGTCTGCGCCCCCAGTTCGACGAACCGGAATTCAACAATGATTTCGCCGCGTGGAGCAAGCACAGTCTGCGCGACGACGTGGTCGCGGAACGTCTCAGCGTCATCGATCCCACCAGCTTCCGCTCGCTCGAAGAGCTGCGCAACGAGGTCATCGACGTGATCGAGGAGCGTCTTTCCGAGCGCGAGCTCATTCCCTGGGCTCTCAGCGACCAGCAGTTTTCTTTCATCCGCTCCCAGATCGTCGTCTTCAACACATCCAGTGAAATCCACGCCGCGGAGGAACTCGCGACGATGATTCCACAGGTTCCGACCAGCAGCATTTTCTATCATTTCATCGACGCGCGCCGGCGCACGGAAGACGGCCGCGACGATTTCAGCAACTGGCTGCAGGGACTCGACGGCGATTACAGCGACCTGGTGGCACGGCTCGCTGAGGTCGATCCCTATTTCGTCTCCCTCAGTGATCTGCGCAGTCAGCTGGCAGACGTTTTCAGCACGCATTTTGCCGGACAAGCGGAAAGGAGCGCCTGATGCAGCATCATATCGACGCATATGCCCCGATCACCGGAAAAGATGTCATCGAACAGCTCCGGCAGCTGGCGGAGCCGCTCCGCGGCATGAAGGTAGTGCATGTCAATTCCACCCGCATGGGCGGAGGTGTCGCGGAGATTCTTCACAAGATGATCCCGCTGATGAACGACCTCGGCCTCGACACGCACTGGGAAGTGATAGAAGGAAACAGTGATTTCTACCAGTGCACGAAGAGCTTTCACAACGCGATGCAGGGAAACCAGGTCGTGCTCTCCGACGCCCTGCTGCGCAATTACGAGGAAACCAACGCGCAGAACGCCGAGCGTCTGCGTCCTGCACTCGAGGACGCCGATATTGTCATCATACACGATCCGCAGCCCGCTCCGCTGCTGCGGCATTTTCCCGACCGGAAAGGCACCTGGATATGGCGCTGTCACATCGATGCCAGCCAGCCCTACCGTCCCGTGTGGAAGTACCTGCGTCCTTTCCTCGCCGACTATGATGCCAGCATCTGGTCGCTGTCGGATTTCGCGCAGCCGCTGCCGCATCCGCAGTACCTCGTGCCGCCCAGCATCGATCCGCTCAGTGACAAGAACATCGACCTCCCGGAAGATGAGATCGCCGCTGTCCGCGAGCGCTTCGACATCGATCCCGCGCGCCCGCTGATCACGCAGATTTCGCGCTTCGACCGCTTCAAAGATCCGGTCGGCGTCATCCAGGCCTATCAACTGGCCACGCGCTTCATTCCCGGTCTGCAGCTCGTGCTCGCGGGAGGCGGCGCTTCAGACGATCCCGAGGGCGAAGCCGTGCTCAACGAGGTCTATGCCGCCGCGGACAAGGACCCGGACGTGAAAATCCTTCTCCTGCCGGCCGATGCGCATCGCACCATCAATGCGCTGCAGCGCGCCAGCGACATCGTGCTGCAGAAATCCACCCGCGAGGGATTCGGACTCACCGTCACCGAAGCCATGTGGAAGGGACGTCCCGTGATCGGCGGCAACACCGGCGGCATCCGCCTGCAGGTCATCAATCATCACACGGGCTTCCTGGTCTCGACCCCCGAAGGTGCTGCACTGCGGACGCGGTATCTGCTCAATCAGAGGGAAATACTGGAAAGCATCGGCCAGAAAGCGCAGTCCTTCGTCCGTGACAACTTCCTGCTCACCCGCCGTCTCGGTGAATACCTCACGATGATGGTGATTCTGGCGAAAGGACACGGCGACCGCGTGGAGCTGTAATGTCGGAGGCACTCCAAACCGGCGATCTGCACCCCATCAGGAAGGGTGTCGACACTGCCGACTTCTTCCGCCGCGTGCGGCAAAGCGAACGGCGCCTGCTCATGCTCGATTACGACGGCACGCTGGCTCCGTTCGTCACACAGCGCGACCGTGCCGTGCCCTGGCCCGGCCTGCGTCCCTTGCTGACGGAACTCTGTGCCGACCCGCGCAATCGCGTGGTCATCATCAGCGGCCGCGCCGTCGACGATCTGCGTCCGCTGCTCGGCATCACACCGCTGCCCGAAATCTGGGGATCGCACGGCTGGGAACGCCTGCACGCCGACGGCCGGTATGATCCTCCGGATTTTCCTGCCGAACTGCGAGTGCTGTTCGAGCAGGAATGGACATGGATGCAGGACCGCTTCGAATCCGGGCGGCTGGAGCGCAAACCCGCCTCTGTCGCGCTGCACTGGCGCGGACTGCCTGCGACGGAGCGCCATGCCGTCGAGGAGGAGGCACGGCGTCGCTGGGCTTCCTTCCATGAAATGGATGTTCTCGACCTGCACGCCTTCGACGGCGGACTGGAACTGCGCGCGGCCGGCCGCACGAAAGGCGACGCCGTCCACGCCCTGCTCGCAGATACGCCGCCGGATGTCCCGGCCGCGTATTGCGGCGACGACCTCACGGACGAAGACGCCTTCGCGGCGCTCGAGAGCCGCGGCCTGCGTGTGCTCGTCCGACCGACACTGCGGCCGACGCGAGCGGACGTACATTGCATTCCCCCCGAGGGACTGCGACATTTCCTTCAATACTGGAGGACGAGTACATGATGGACAGCATCCCTCAGACCATACTGGGAAATCCCCCCCTCGACTGGCTCATCGCCTTCGGCATCGCCGTGGCCGTCACCGTCGTGCTCTTCCTGTCGAAACGACTGGCTGGGAAATACTTTCTCAGGCTCGCGGAACGCACGGTCACCGATCTCGACGACATGTTCGCCGGCCTGGTGGACAAGATCAGCCTGCTGACACTCATCGTGGCGGGCGCCTACGCGGGCGCGCACTGGCTCGAGATTTCCGCCAGCGGACAGGAAATCATCAACCAGGTCCTTTTCGCGGTGATGGTCATTCAGATAGCGCTGTGGGGAAACAGCATTATCTATTACCTGATCAACAAGACCACCCGGCTGCGCGAATACGAAGACGCCTCGGCGAAAACCACGCTCAACGTTCTGGGCTTTCTCAGCAAGCTCATTCTCTGGTCCGTCGTCCTGCTCGTCATTCTTGACAACATGGGCTTCAACATCACGACGCTCATCGCCAGTCTCGGCATCGGGGGCATCGCCGTCGCGCTAGCGGCACAGAGCATTCTCGCGGAGCTGTTCGCCTCGCTGTCCATCGCCGTGGACAAACCCTTCGTGATCGGCGACTTCATCATCGTGGACAATTTCCTCGGCGTCATCGAGAAAATCGGCATGCGCACCACGCACATCCGCAGCCTGGGCGGCGAACTGATCATTTTCTCCAACACGGATCTGCTGCGTAGCCGCATCCGAAATTATAAGCGCATGGAGGAGCGTCGCATTCTTTTCGGCATCGGCGTGGTGTACGGCACCCCCGCGGAGAAAGTGGAAGCCATTCCCGCCATGGTGCAAAGCATGATCGAGGAAGACGAAATGACACGCTTCGACCGCGGGCATTTCAAGGAGTACGGCGCATCGTCCCTGAATTTCGAGTTCGTCTATTATGTACTGTCCCCCGAATACAACGTTTTCATGGACACGCAGCAGCGTATCAACTTCAAGATTTACCGCCGCTTCGAGGACGAAGGCATAGAATTCGCCTTCCCGACACAGACCTTGCATCTGCGCGGCCTGGACGGCACTGACAAGAAAAAACAGACCGATAGCAGTTATGAATGAACAGGAAGCATATACGGAACATAAAGATCAGCACGGCGTCGAACGCCTGATCATCGTGTCGAACCGTCTCCCCGTCGTCTTCCAGAGGGACGACGGGCGTCTCACGTGGCGATCCGGTTCCGGCGGACTCGTCACCGCCCTCGCCCCCGTGCTGCGCGACCGTGGCGGTGTCTGGATCGGCTGGTCCGGCCTCTCCGCCGACGACCAGGAGGAAGTCAACGAAGCGCTGAGCGAATCATCTCTCGCAACGGGATACGCGCTCGAGGCCGTCCCCCTCACCGAGGAGGAACTCGAACTCTACTACCATGGCTTCGCCAACGAAGTGCTGTGGCCGCTGTTTCACGACCTGCAGTCGCACTGCAATTTCAATCCGGACTACTGGCACTCCTTCCGTGCGGTCAACCAGAAATTCGCC
>CAJXSA010000317.1 GCA_913060595.1 uncultured Ignavibacteria bacterium | reverse complement strand
GGATGAGGCGTAGGAAACCGAGTCCATCATGCCGCCCTGCATGTCGCTGAGGACGATATCATCGCCCCCGTTGTTGAGAGATGGCAGCGACGCCATGACAACAGTACTGTCCCGCGCGGGCGACCAGCGCTGTCCGAGCGGCCATGCCTCTGCGAGCAGCAGGCAGCCTCCAGGCGCGATGTGCGCGTCGTCCCCGACCGAAATGCGTTTCCCCGTGCGGTCTTCGATGGTCCATCCCTGCACGGAAACCGGCGCGGGACCGATATTGCGAAGCTCGATCCATTCGGCCTCGCCGCTCAGAGGCACGGCCATCAGTTCCGTGATGCGAAGATGCTGCGCCTGCACCGGCAGCGATGCGACGAGAAGAATTGCTGCGAGAATTGGAACTTTTTTCCGCATAATGTGTCTCCCTGTATGTACGATGCGATGCGCACAACATACTCCGCACCCGGGAGGCGGTCCAGTGCAAAACACGTCCCTGACACGAATTGTGCGGAAACGATGAGAAATCCCCTTCACCGGACTTTCATCTTGACTCTTGTGGGATTTCCCTTTACCTTTTACATCGACACATAGTCTGCTTGACATCATGAAACACATTCTCCGCATATCCGTCATTCTTCTGCTTGTGACCGCCACGGCCATCAGCGGCGCATTTCTTGATTTCTTCAACGGCCGCAGCGATGGCGACAACATCGTGCTCGAGTGGAAGACGCGCTCGGAAAGCAACCTCCAGCGCTACGAAATTCAGCGCAAGGCGGGGCAGGACGGCGATTTTGTCACCCTGTCCGCTGTCAGTCCCAAGGGCTCGAATTCGCTGTACACCTTCATCGACCGCTCCGCCTACAAGGCGTCGCAGAGCGTGTACGTATACCGGTTGAAAATCGTGGAATCTTCAGGGAGCCCTGCGTCCTACTCCAACGAGATCACGGTTTCACACAGTGTCAGCAGCGTGAAACGGACCTGGGGCAGCATCAAGGCCATGTTCCGCTGAGCCGTTCGTCGCGACAGCGTTTTCGAGGGCATGCCGCAAGGACATGCCCTTTCTCGTTTACAGGGGCATCAATGACACGTCGCTTTCTTTTCTTTGTGCTCATGCTGCCGGTTATCGCCGGCTGTGCCGCGACACCGGGAACGACGGAGGGGGACACCCAGCCTTTTATTCGCGTCTGTGTCGCCGAGCGGAGCACGGACATCACGCTGCAGATCGGGGAAGGGAGCGTGCTCGAAACGCCCACGAAAACATTCTCCCTGGCGGGACACGGGGTGCTGCGCTGCTCGCTTGAAGAAGACGGCGCAATGACCGTGTACATGGACGGCAAACAGGCGCGCCGTTTTCGCGGCGCGTTCCGCTGTTATTCCCGGCGTCCGAATGCGCGCTTTCATTTCGAGGACCGGAGTTACGGGGACACCCTGCTTCTCGCGTCCGACGGCCGGGGACTGTACCTCGTCAACATCCTTCCCCTGGAGAGCTACCTGAAAGGCGTCGTACCTCATGAAATCGGGCGCAACCGCACGGCTGATGAAATCGAAGCCGTCCGCGCGCAGGCCATACTGGCGCGCACATACGCCCTGCGGAAAATCGGCCTGCCCCTCACCCGGCTCTTCGACGTGTACGACGACACGCGTGACCAGGTGTATGCCGGTGCGGACCAGGGGGACGAGCTCGCCTCGGTTGCCGTAGAGCAGACGCGGGGCCGCGTGATCGCGTACAACGGGCAGCTGGCCGAGTGCTACTACCATTCCACCTGCGGAGGACACAGCGAAGCCTCATCCCTCGTCTGGAAGCGTCCGCAGTCGCAGCCGTGGCTTGTCGGCGCGCGGGATCGCGGAGCGGGCGGCGACTACTGCCGCATTTCCCCGTCATACCGCTGGTCGGTGGAATACGACCGCGTCGCACTCGAAAAAATGCTGCGGACCTTTCTGCCGGTCGCGAATGACGCGATACGCGAAGAGGATCTTCCGCGCGAGAACTGGCATGTGCTGGATCTGAACATCATCAAGCGCATGCCCTCCGGACGTGTCGCAACACTGCAGGTGGTGATGGGAAATCGCGCCCGGCAGCGCGCCTACTACGTGCACGGGGATAATGTCCGGAAGGTGTTCCGCAGCGACGATGACCATCCCCTGCGATCGGCGCTCATCGACATCGATATCACACGCGACCGCAACCGGTGGATTCGCCGGGTCCGCATCGACGGCGGCGGCTCCGGCCACGGCGTCGGCATGTGCCAGTGGGGTGCCATCGGCCGCGCGCGCGAGGGAGCGGAACACAGTCACATCCTCCAGGCATATTTTCCCGGCACGCAGATACTCCGTCTTTACTGAGTGCGTGGGTCACGAGATCCTGCCGGGTGCAAAGCGCTGTACAGGGCGTAAATTGTAGATTTTTTACAATTTTCGTATTTTTACCCCTTGGTAGCGACTTTGTCATAACATTTTTCTGGAGTTTCCATGGCGAAACCACTGAGTATCCTCTTCGTTTCCAGCGAAGTTGTTCCTTTCGCCAAAACCGGCGGTCTCGCCGATGTTTCCGCTGCGCTCCCGCAGGTCATCCGCGAAATGGGCCATGATATTCGCATCATCATGCCCAAGTTTGCGGCTGTCAGCGACCGGAAATTCAAAATACACGATATCAAGCGCCTCACCGACATGCCTGTGAAGCTGGGCGACCGCACCATACTGGGCAGCGTGAAATCCAGCTTCCTGACCAACATCAAGACCAAGGTGCAGGTGTACTTTCTCAGTAATGAGGAGCTGTACTGCCGCTCGGATCTCTACGTGGATCCGAAAACCAAGGAAGCCTGGCCGGATAATGACGATCGTTTCATTTTCTTCTGCCGCGGCGTGATCCGCACCATGCTCCTTCTCGGCTGGAAACCCGACATCATTCATCTCAACGACTGGCAGTCGGCCCTCATCGCGGCGCTGATCAAGACCGAATACGCGGACGAACCGCTGTTCAAGAACACGCGCATCGTCTTCACCGTCCACAACGCCGCCTACCAGGGCATATTCCCCGCTGAATCCTTTGAGAAAACCGGCTTGCCCGCCAAGACCTTCAAGTCAGAGGGACTGGAATTCCACGGCGACATGAACCTGCTCAAGGCCGGACTGATGTACGCTGATCAGATCACGACCGTCAGTCCCACCTACGCGAAGGAAATTCGCGGCAGCAAGGATTACGGATACGGTCTCGAGGGCGTGTTCAAGAAAAAGGCACGCAAAACCGTCGGCCTGCTCAACGGCATGGACAATGCGGTGTGGAGTCCGGAGGTGGACAAGCTGATCCCCGCCACCTATTCGGCGGACACGCTCGAGAAGAAGCAGGAAAACAAAAAGGCGCTGTGCGAGCACTTCAAACTGCCGTATGACCCGGCCGTGCCCGTCATCGGCATTGTCTCGCGCCTCGCAGACCAGAAGGGCTTCGATCTGATCAAGGAAAAACTTGTCGATCTCATGAAGCTCGACCTTCAGATCGTCGTGCTCGGTTCCGGCGAGAAGAAGTACGAAGACCTTTTTTCCAAAGCCGCGAAGAAGTACAAGAAGAAAATCGGCGCGCATATCGGTTTCGACGACGAGCTGGCGCACCTGATCGAGGCCGGCAGCGACATGTTCCTCATGCCTTCGAAGTACGAGCCCTGCGGACTCAACCAGATGTACAGCCTCCGCTACGGCACGCTGCCCATCGTGCGGGCGACGGGCGGTCTCGCCGACACTGTCGAAGACCTCACCGCGAAACCGAAGTCCGGAACAGGCTTCGTGTTCACGGATTACAAGTCCAAGCAGATGCTCGACACGATCAAGCGCGCTGTCGAGGCGTTCAAGGACGAGAAAACCTGGCAGGCGGCGATGAAGCGCGCCATGAAAAAGGATTTTTCATGGGATGCGTCGGCGAAAAAGTACATCGAACTGTACAAGAAACTTCTGAAGAAAAAATAACGCATCGCGCATGTTGCGCTTATACACGGCTCATCAGTGGTGTGGAACTTGTCCGTGGAATTCTCCCTTGCCGGGGATTGCATAGAAATCGTATTTTGATGACTTCTCACGGCCGGGATTATACCCGGTGAGCCCGTGCACTAATCGGAACATGAGTCCTTTGCGTACTTCCATCCTTCTTCCCGTCATTCTGGCTCTGTCGCTTGCAGCCTGCCAGAACGATCCGGATCCGACCGGCATCGGTCTCATCCCGGACGGCGACGTCATCGGCGCGGAGCGATTCGACACTGCGCTCGACGATGCGCAGATTCGCAATTCCTCCTTTCTCGAGCCGATTTCCGCCGCCGGCGCCTCCTCACTGCTCATCGGTGACGCGCAGGGCTACAGCGCGAAATCCCTCGTGCGCTGGTATGAAATCGCGGACACCGTCGGCAACGGCGGACGCATCGTTTCCGCCAGCATGCGTCTGTTCTCGCTTCCCGGCCACATCGGCGACAGCAGCGCCGCGCTCGCATTTACCGTCCGTGAGATCGGGGGGTTCTGGAGCAGCTTCACCGTCACCAGCGAAAGTCTCGATACGCTCGATTTCGCCACGGAAACGAGCGGCATGGCCACGGCCGTCGTGGGCGGCGCCGATTCGGTGGACATCATGCTCGACAGCGCCCTGGTGCGCAAGTGGCTGGTGCTGATGAGCGAGGGACGATTCACCGAAAACTACGGCGTCCTGCTCGAGGCCACGGGCGG
>CAJXSA010000316.1 GCA_913060595.1 uncultured Ignavibacteria bacterium | reverse complement strand
GTCTGCGCGGGCAAGGGCGTCGTGGTGGTCGAAGACCAGGACTGTCCGCCGTTCGTGGTGACATACAGCGGCTGCGATCCGTAGCCCGTCCAGCCGTACTGATTGTTGATGAAATGCACGGCGTTGTAATTCTGGCCCGAGGCGAGGCCGCTGCCTGCGGCCGCGAAGCTGTTTCCCGCGTTCGTCGTCCGGTACACGCCCGATCCCGGCGTGGTCGCTCCCGCGATGGCCCCGTTCGTGTCATCGAGGAAATGCAGGGCTTCGATGAGTCCCAGCGCCGGCGTGCCGCCCGAGAGGTCCACCCAGCTCGTAGCGGAGGTCTGCGGATTTCCGCGTATGAGCGTGCTGTTCTCCCCGGAAACGAACCAGTTGTTCCCCGCGCTGTGCACTGCGTACAACGCGGTGGTGGCAGACACACCGGCCGGCAGCGTCTGGGGGATCCACGTACTGCCGCCGTCGGAGGTATAGTAGATGGCGCCATTGTTGCCGACGACCATTCCCTCGGTACCGGATTTGAAGAAAACATCAAAAAGCGTGCTGGTCGCGGTTATGCCGTTCGTGGCGCTGTTCCATGATGCTCCGTTATCTGTTGTCCGATAGAGGCGGCCGTTGGAGCCGCACACCCAGGCGCTGTTCCCCACCGCGCTGACACCCGACCAGAGGCTGTGGCTGGGCGCGAGGCCTGTGAAGCTCGACGCAGGCAGCACGAACCAGGTGGGATTGCCTGCCTGCTTGCGCAGGACGCCGGAGAAGCCGTTTGACACCGATGCATAACCCGCGGCGAAGCCGGATCCCGTATCCGTCATGGCAATGCCCCAGAGTCCGCCGACCTGCACGAACGTGTTCGGGTTGCTCTGCAGCGCCGTAGGCTGCTGCACCCAGTTTCCCTGTGCGCTGAGCAGCATCGGAACGATCATGCACAGCGCGGTGAAGACGAAGGAACGAAAGGCGGTTCTCATGCGGACTCCGGCGGTCAGGATGACATGTTGCAATACGGAAAGATAGAAAGAAAGGGAAGAAGAGGGAAACGCGGGATGTGCGGTTTGCGTGAGCGGGGAATACGGGAAACGGCCCTTCCCGGGAGATCCGGAAAGGGCCGTTCCAATAGTCTACATGTCTTCGAGTCTCCGTGTCTTCGTGCTCACAGAGAGTACATCGACATCACAGCTTCTGCGTGAACTCGTCGAGCAGCGTCTTGAGGTTGGGCTCGCCGATTTCCTGCAGTTCGTACTGCACGCGGACGGACTTCTTCTTGAACTTGGCCACGCGCTTGAGATCGATCGGGGTGCCGACGACGACGAGGTCGCAGGGCACCTTGTTGATCGTGGCGGTGAGGTCCTTGATCTGCTGATCGCCGTAGCCCATGGCGGGAAGCAGGACGCCGATTTCCGGGTAGATCTCGAAGGTCTTCTTGATGAGACCGACGGCGTACTTGCGGGGATCGACGATTTCGCCGGCGCCGTACTTCTCGGCGGCCACGGTGCCCGCACCGAATTCCATTTCGCCGTGCGTGAGTGTGGGACCGTCTTCGACGACCAGCACGCGCTTGCCGGTGATCTGCTCGCCGCGCTCGACGATGAGCGGACTGGCGGCTTCGACGATCTTGGCGTTCGGGTTCACGCTGCGGATGTTCTGGCGCAGTTCGAGCACTTCAACGGGATCGGCGCTGTCGATCTTGTTGATGATGACCACATCGGCCATGCGCAGGTTGGCTTCGGAGGGATAGTAGCCGAGCTCGTCACCGACGCGCAGGGGATCCGCGACAACGATGTTCAGGTCAGGCTTGTAGAACGGCATGTCGTTGTTGCCGCCGTCCCAGAGGATGACGTCTGCTTCTTTCTCTGCCTGCTCGAGGATGGCTGCGTAATCGACGCCGGCATAAATGATGGTGCCGTTGACGATATGCGGCTCGTACTCTTCCATCTCCTCGATGGTGCATTTGTGCTTTTTCAGGTCGGCGATGGAGCCGAAACGCTGCACCTTCTGCTTGGCGAGATCGCCGTACGGCATCGGGTGACGGATCGCGGCGACTTTGAAGCCCATGGCCTGCAGGATGTTCGCAACCTTGCGCGTGGTCTGGCTCTTGCCGCTGCCCGTGCGGACGGCGGTGACGGACACGACCGGCTTCTTGCTCGGAATCATGGTGTCTTTCGCGCTGAGGATTTTGAAGTGGGCGCCGGCTGCGGTCGCGCGGGAACCGATGCTCATGACTCTCTCATAGGTCACGTCGCTGTATGAGAAAACCACTTCGCCGACGTTGTGCTTGACGATCAGTTTCTCGAGGTCTTTTTCGTCGACGATGGGAATGCCCTTGGGATACAGTTTGCCGGCGAGGGAGGCGGGATACTTGCGGCCGGCGATGTCGGGAATCTGCGCTGCCGTGAAGGCCACAACGTTGTACAGGTCATTGTCGCGATAGACCAGGTTGAAGTTGTGGAAATCACGGCCGGCGGCGCCGACGATGATAGTGTTGATGCGTTCTTTCTTGGCTGCCATGGATCACTCCATTGATCAGTTGGTGAGAGGGAAAGGATTTATACGGATTTCAGGATTTTTTCAATGCGCTCGAGCGCCCAGTCGATTTCTTCCTTCGTGATGACGAGCGGCGGGGCGAAGCGGATGATGTTCTCATGGGTTTCCTTGCAGAGGATTCCTTCATCCATCAGGCCTTCGCAGTAGGGACGCGCCTTCGTGTCGAGCACGAGGCCGATCCACAGGCCGCGCGCGCGGACTTCGGTGATGTGCGGGGAGTCGATGGCGCGCAGCTTCTCGGCGAAATAGGTGCCGAGTTCAGCGGAGCGCTCGATCAGCTCCTCTTCCTCGATTACTTCGAGTGCGCGCACGGCGACGGCCGCGGCGAGGGGATTGCCCCCGAAGGTGGAGCCGTGCTCACCCGGATGAATAACGCTGAGGATTTCCTTGTCCGCGAGAATGGCGGACACGGGATAGAAGCCTCCGGAAAGCGCTTTGCCGATGATGACGATATCGGGGCGCACCTCCTCGTAGTAGTGCGCGAAGAGTTTCCCGGAGCGTCCGAGTCCGGCCTGGATCTCGTCGCAGATGAAGAGAATGTCGCGATCCTTGCAGAGTTTCTCGACGGCCTTGAGATAGCCGTCCGGAGGAATCACCACGCCGCCTTCACCCTGGATGGGCTCGATCATGATGGCGCAGGTGTTCTCGGTAATCTTCGTTTTCAGGTCCTCGATGTCCCCGTATTCATGCATCGGGAAGGCCTCGGTGCAGTACGGACCGAATCCCTTGAAGGAGGAGGGATCATCCGAGAAGCCGACGATGGTCGTGGTGCGTCCGTGGAAATTCCCGGAGGCGACGACGATCTCAGCCTTGTTTTCGGGGATGCCCTTGACGTCGTATGCCCAGCGCCGTGCGGTTTTGATGGCTGTTTCCACGGCTTCGGCGCCGGAGTTCATGGGCAGGGACATGTCGTAGCCCGTCATCTCGTGCAGCTTCTTGTACAGCAGCGGCAGACGGTCATTGCGGAAGGCGCGGCTGGTGAGTGTGACCAGCTTGGCCTGCTCGAGAAACGCGTCGTAAATGCGGGGGTGACAGTGCCCCTGGTTCACGGCGGAATACGCCGCAAGGCAATCGAGATACTTCTTGCCTTCGACGTCGGTGACCCATGCGCCTGCGGCCTCATGGACGACGACATCGAGAGGATGATAATTGTGTGCTCCGAACTGTTCTTCGAGAGCGATGAATTGCTGGCTGTTCATGTGTCCTTCCTGCAATCTAAGGGGGTGGAGAAATCGGTCATTCGTTGTCGAGGAGCATGGTGAGCAGTGCCATGCGCACGTACAGGCCGTTCTGCGTCTGCCGGAAATATGCCGCGCGGGGATCGTCGTCCACCGCGTGGTCGATTTCCACCGATCGCGGCAGCGGATGCATGATGATGGCATCTTCGCGGAGGCGGCCGAGAACGTCGCTGTTGATGTTATACGGTGAAAGGTCGATGTCGCGCTGGGCGAGGCGTGTGCGGTCGATGCGCGTCTGATACACGACGTCCACATGCGAGAGAATGTCTCCGCTCTGCGCGGTGCATTCGTAGGAGACGCCATGCTTGTCGAGATACTCGAGGATATCGGGTTTGATCTGCATCTCGTCGGGCGCGATGAAATACAGCTTGGTGCGGTCGAATTTCCCGAGAAGGTAGGCGAGCGAGCGAGCGGTGCGACCCTGGTCCAGGGCACCGATCAGGGCGACGGAGAGTCCGTCCAGCGTTTCGCATTCGCGGTAAATCGTGTAAAGGTCGAGCAGCGCCTGTGTCGGATGCTGCCCGCCTTCACCGTCACCGGCGTTGATGACCGGGACGGACGAGCAGGCGGAGGCACGTTTGGCGCCGCCTTCTTCATGGTGGCGCAGCACGATGACGTCGCAGTAATGCCCGATGATGCGAATGGTGTCTTCGATCTGCTCTCCTTCAATTTCGGAGGAAAACTCCCGCGCCTGCTCGGTGGAGAGCACGCGGCCGCCGAGGCGATGCATGGCGGCTTCGAAAGAGAAGCGCGTTCGCGTCGAGGGCTTGTAAAACAGCGTTCCCATGATGGCGCGCTCGTAATCACGCGTTCCACCGCGGGCGACGATTTTCTCCATCATGCGCGTCCGTTCGAACAGCTGCATGAGCAGGGGAACGGTGAACTGCTGGGATTCAACGACGTGACTGAGATTCATGGCGGG
>CAJXSA010000315.1 GCA_913060595.1 uncultured Ignavibacteria bacterium | reverse complement strand
TTCATGCCGAGAGAAATGCGCTTCTTCTCCTCGTCGAAATCCAGCACGACGACGTTGACGGTCTGATCGAGCTTGACGATTTCGGTCGGGTGGTTGACACGGCCCCACGACAGATCGGTGATATGCACCAGTCCGTCGACGCCGCCGAGATCGATGAACACACCGAAGTCGGCGATGGCCTTGACGATACCTTCGAGGATCTGACCCTTCTCCAGGCTGTCGAGAATGGCCTTGCGCTGGCCGGCGATCTGCTCTTCGATGATGGCCTTGCGGCTCACCACGATGTTCTCCGCCGGCTGATTGATTTTCACGACACGCACGTCGAGCGTCTTGCCGAGATACGCGTCGAAGTCACGGACGGGACGGATGTCGATCTGCGATCCGGGAAGGAAGGCGTCGACGCCCATGAGGTCCATGACGATACCGCCCTTGATGCGGCGGATGCAGCGTCCCTGCAGAATCTCGTCGCCATCGTAGGCTTTCTGAATGCGCTCCCAGATGCGCACGAAGTCCGCGCGCTTGCGGGAAAGAATGACGTTGCCGTCCTTGTTTTCAACGGACTCGAGAAACACCTCGACGGTGTCGCCGACGTTCATTTCGCTGGCGTTCGAAAATTCGTCCGTGTCGACAATGCCCTCGGACTTGAAACCGATATCGATCGTGACATAATCCTTGTTCAGATGCACGATCTTGCCTTCGATGATCTCGCCCTGTTTGAGGGAGGTCAGCGTGCCTTCGTACATCGAACGCATCTCGTCAAACTCTTTTGCTCCGTACTCGCTCTCTTCGACAACGGTACCGACGGTTTTGACGATCATATCGTCCTGGGCGGTCTGCTGCTGCGTCGCGGGCGCTTCGGCCTTTGTCGTCTCTTCAGCAGGGGTTTGGGTTTCTTCAGACATAAGTCTCCTGGTTTCGAGAATCACTTCGCCGCATCGCGGCACCAGCGCCACCGGAAGGTGTGCAATCGCGGGAAGCGTGAATTATTCTTTCGTTCTACATATATGAGTTGTTGGTGGCTTTCGCGCTGCCGCGCCTGCGCGCGGAAACGCTGTGCTCCTTCTCCGATCAGCGGACCGGGAGCGCTAATTGTTGAATATACTCCTTCACATTTTCCATGAGCCAGTGCGGCGTGCTCGTCGCGCCGCTGATGCCGACGTTTTCCGCGCCGTCGAGCCACGCGGGGTCGATTTCACGCGTGTCTTCTATGAAATGCGTACGCGGATTGGCCTCGCGGCTGATCTCGAAGAGCACCTTTCCGTTCGAGCTTTTACGGCCTGCGACGAAAATCATGACATCATTCGACGCGGCGAATTCCCGCAGCTTTTTGTCGCGGCCGGACACCTGTCCGCATATCGTATCCTTGGCATGGAAATCGGTCGCGATTTCCTCCATGCTGCCTTCCGCGAATTCCTCGACGCGCTCGCGGAGAAAGGCGCGGATTTCCGCGAAGGACGCCTTGTCCATCGTCGTCTGTGAAAACAGCACCGTCGGTCGGTCGAGATTCACTTCGGCACGCGCCTCGTCGAGAGACTTGATCACGATGCATTCATCGTTGGTGACACCGCGGAGTCCGATAACCTCCGCATGCTCCTTCTTCCCGAAAATCACCACCTGCCATCCGTCGTCGTAATACTTCCGGATCCGCTCCTGCAGCTTGGTCACGATGGGACAGGTGGCGTCGACGAGTTCTATGCCGCGTTCGCGCGCCGCGCGGTAAGTGGACGCGGGTTCACCGTGGGCGCGAATCAACACTTTCGTGCCGTCGGGCAGCTGCTCGAGCTGCGTGTGGTCAATGGTTTTCATTCCAAGCGAATCGAGACGGTCGATTTCTTTCGGATTGTGGATGATGTCTCCGAGCGACACCAGCCGGGATCCGCTGCTGAGCTCTTCTTCGGCGATATCTATGGTCCGCACCACACCCCAGCAGAAGCCGGCCGTGGGATCGATGTATACGTTCATGGCATGTTTCCTTTCCGGAACTGATCGAGACGTCTCCTTACCAAACTCAAAATCATCGAAACTTGTTCATCGATGGTGGTATTTGTCGTCTCGACTTCGATCGCATCCGGCGCCTTGCGCAGGGGAGAATGCTCCCGCGCGCTGTCATTGCGATCTCTTTCCTCAATTTCACTGCGTATCGTCTCGAGATCAGCCGGAATCCCTTTTTCCTCCAGCTGCAGCTTTCGCCGCTGCGCGCGCGTCAAGGCATCAGCCACAAGAAACACTTTGCACGGTGAATCGGGAAAGACGACCGTGCCGATGTCGCGTCCCTCGAGAATTGCGCCCGCTCCGCCCTGTCCGGCCCGGCGCTGCAGGTCCACCATCGCCTCACGGACACATGGAATAGCCGAAATATCGCTGGCGGCTTTGCTCATTTCCTGGGTGCGGATATGCGCCTCCACGTTTTCTCCGCCGAGCAGCGTGTGCTGTTCGCCGCCGATCCGTTCGAGCTGTATATCCACATCCGGCAGCAGGGCACAGATGGCCTCACGGTCCTCGATGGAGACTCCGTTCTGCTGCGCGAAGAGCGCAACCGCCCTGTACATCGCCCCGGTGTCCACATAGATGAACCCCAGTGCGCTGGCCAGTGCTTTCGCCGTCGTCGTCTTCCCGCTGCCCGCGGGGCCGTCGATGGCGATAATGAACGGTGATTCTTTTGTGCAATCCTCCATAAGACCATAAATATAAGGGTACTGCAAACATTTTCCAACCAGGGAACACGGATGAAACGGATCGTGCGGATAGACACGGAGGTTTTTTCATGCGCTCTTGTCCTGACCTCCGTGCTGTCCCTTTGTCATCAGTCCCACCCGCGTTCCCGCTTGCGTGCATTGCATTTTATAAGTAACTTCAAGCAAACGGTGTAATCCGCATAATTATCAGTATTTTAGTAATCTCCACTCCACCCCCACGCACACGGAGCTGACGATGATGACGCGGCAGAATCCCTCCTCCATGCGACGCCATTTCCCTGTGGTCTCCTTTCTGATCTTCCTTCTCATCGCGTGTTCCCCGACACTTCTGCAGGCGCAGGTCACCGCGGCGTTCACGGTGGATGTCGATTCGGGCGCCGCACCGCTCACCGTGCAGTTCTTCGACCAGTCGGTGCCGCAGGATTCCGTGCTGTCGCGTGCGTGGGATCTCGATGGAGACGGTGTGACGGATACGGCGGAGAAAAATCCGTTCTGGACGTATGAGATTCCTGGCCGGATTACCGTGACACTGACCGTGCAGGACAGCAGCGGATATGACACCGCGCGGTACGTGGATTTCGTGGAGGTTGCACCGGTGGAGGAAAGCGACATCGCGGTTGCTATCACCGTAATCGAGCACGGTGCGCCGGCAGTGCATGCAGTGGAGCTCTGGGGGTATGCAGGGAGCGGTGTTCCCGCGCCGCAGTCCCCCGTTTCCCTGCGCATGCCCGTGGACAGCAACGGCATCGCCAACTTCTACAAGGGAAAGTTTCTCAACGTTCTATCGCAGAATATCACCGATGTCCTGCTGCGCGACGCGCAGGACCGTGTGCTCGGGAAAGCGGGATTCTCATTTCCTCTGAAAGACTTCATCGCGGGTCGCCGAAAGGACGCCGTCGTCATCCTCCACCGTGACCTGGTGTCCTACCAGAATCATCCACGCGAGCAGTCCGCCGCATCGGGATGGATATTCCCGCGCTTTCTCCGCTTCCCCTATCTCGCGGGACAGCAGTTGGAAGCTCTCGCAGCGACGGGCGACGCTGTGATCGATCCTCTCTACCAGACATCCGTGCTGATCCCGCCACTGACCGCGGACAGCGGTGCGGCCGGCAGCGCGCAGTTCAGGTTCGGCAATCTCCGCCGGAACCGCGTCCCACTCGTTCTCCTGCACGGACGCGGACAGACGGACGGCGCATGGGGAGCGGACACGGACATCATTCAACCCGCGGACACCGCGGACGCGGATTTCAACGGCAAGCGCGACTACGCCTTCACCTCCTACGCCGCACGCCTGCAGCGCCTCGACAGGCGTCACGCCGACCGCTTCGACGTATGGCAGTACTATTATCCCCCTGACCAGAACTGGGAGGAGAGCGGCTACCTGTTCGCGCGCGACCTGGCCTATCTTCTCGGGTTGTACGACACCACCACCGCTGCAATCGCCGCGCAGGGCATGGGCGGACTGGTGGCACGCTCCTACCTGGAGAGCACGGCGCGCAACTACACGTACTTTGCCGCGGAGACGGGATCTGTCAGCTATCGCGGTGACATTTTCAAGGCGGTTTTTCTCGGAACGCCACATGCCGGCCAACTCCGGAGCGGCCTTGCCTACGCGATGCCGGACGACATGCCCGCCAGCAATGTCATGGACCGCCACGCACCTGCACTGCGCGCACTGCTGCCGGGCACCGAGGAACTGCAGCGGCTCGATCCGTCTACGCTGCCTTCCGGCATTGAAGTGCTCAGCATCGCGGGCACGGCGCCCGCCGTCGCGCCGCCGCTTCCCGTGGAAACCTCCCTGCATGACGACGGTGCGACGGCCCTTTCGTCCGCGACGCTCCCCGCACCGCGCACGGCCAATGCGATACTCGCGGGGTATTCCGCGCGCATGCTGCAGACACCAGACGACGGCAGCGGTCCTCTCTCCGCTCCCGACCCGCAGCTGCTCCCTGAACTCATATACGGCTTCACCCTCAGCGACAGCACCCTCGCACCCC
>CAJXSA010000314.1 GCA_913060595.1 uncultured Ignavibacteria bacterium | reverse complement strand
GAACATGGAACCTCCTTCGATGACTGGGAGAAAAACGTGCATTTCTGTTTGCGGCACTGCGTGCCGCCGCGCTCAATGCGCGCATACGATCAATGTGCGCACCGCGGTCGACGCTGCGCCCTGCAGGCGCGCGACGTACATACCCGGTGGCACGCCATGGGTGCGCCACGTCACGGTCTGCAGTCCTGCTGCCTGATGACCCGCGGTGAGAACGGCGACCTCCTCGCCGAGCATGTTGCATACCGTGAGGCGAACCTGGCCTGCCGAAGGCAGATGATACAGCAATGTCGCCTCCGCGTCCGCCGGCTGCGGGAAGACGCTGCGAATCTCCGGACCTTCCGGCATACCGGCGACGGGATCGACGTCCACCGCCGGATAGCGTTCGATGGGATCTCCCGGTGTGAGGTCACGACCGTCAAAAGCGGGATAATCCAGGGGGTAACGTATGCAGCGGAAGGTCTGATTGTCCCGCAGCGTGGGCGTTCCGCCGATGGTCTCGCCCTGCCGCAGCGGTCCGTCCTGCGTCACGGGATTGACATAGCGCCAGACTTCCTCGCCCTCCGGCGTGACTTCGAAAAAGATGCCGTAGGGCGCGTCGCAAATCAGCGTGTTGCCGTTGGGCAGGCGCTGTGCGCCGGACATGCTGCGGGCGAAAAAGTCCTCTGCTTCCGGTGCGATGTATTCCCACGACGGGTCAGCCGGTGCGTACGCTTCGCCGGGCTTCAGCACGTACGTTCCGAGGGAATCCACGGGCGGGACGAGCTCGACGACGCTGGAGTAATCCCCGGCCGGACGGCCTATGCCGTTGTTGAACACGAGCATGTTGCCCGCACCGGGCAGACCGTCTTCTATCCACTGCGCGTCATGCTGCCAGTGCAGCCGCCTGGTGTCCTCGTCACCGGCCTTGTACACCGCCGGATTTCCCCATCGGTAGAGCAGGTCGCCGCCACGGCCGCTGCGCCCCCCGCTGTGCCCGGCGGCCTCCTCCGTCGTCGTGGAATGGTCGATGACCCAGAGCTCGCTGAAATGCCGCACACTTATGACGATCTGGTCGAGCGCCGCGTTGTAGTCAACGGCGTTCGCATGACAGAGGTCGGGAGTGCGCACGTCCGTGCCGACACCGCGGTAGTTGAGATCCACGAGTTCCGGGTGCTCGGCGATCACGCCGTAATTGTCGAGACCGGAATCGTAATCCTGCACGAGGTGGTCCCACACGTGCCATTCCCAGACGATGTCGGCACCCTCGGGACCGTGGGGTCTCAGCTCGATGATATGCAGGGCCCAGGTGCCGCGCTCCGTCAGCCAGTTGGGAATGCGTCCCGCAGCGAGGGCCTCCTCCATGCTCTTCTGTTCCCATGCGATCACGAGGATGTTGCCGTTGGGCAGGACTTCGAAATCATGGTGCTGTACGTGATCTTCTGAAACGTATTCGTACTGCCACTGGACCTGCCCGTGCCAGTCCTGGAGCACGATGCGTCCCCCCGTTCCTCCTCCCCAGAATTTCGGGTCGGGCACGTATTCGGCGCGGGCGAGCATGCCGTTCTCGAGCAGGTACACCGACAGCGCCGGTCCCGCCGCGCTCCACCAGGAGTGCAGCAGCCGGCCGTCGTTATCGATGAGATAGGTGGCGTTCGAGCGCAGCGGCGCGAAAAGAACATATCCGTCACTGACGCCCGCTTCCTTCGACATCAGTCCGACCGTGCGTTCCTGCCCCTGTGACGTCGGCACGACGAGAAGAAAGGCGAATGCAAAAACAGCGCATCGAAAATACATATGGGGAAAAGCTCAGTGGAACATGCTCCCCGCCCCTCGCGGAAATGACACACCGGCGGCGACATCGTTCCCGATCGTTTCCGTTTTCCCGGTGCGTCATTCGAAATATGCGCAATCCACGGACAAATTTCCAGATTTTCCGAGTTCAAACGCTTGATCTCAAATTGGCGGACAGTGTATATTCCTGAGAACATCACCATCGAGGTCATCATGAGTATCGCCGGCAAGCTGTTTGGACCGCGATCCAAATATGACAGGTCCCTGCCGTACACCTACGTCGCCCGTGTTCCCGCGATTGAGGGTGACGACAGCCTGCACAACGATTATTTCGCGGACACGATCTGCGGCCTTATCGAATACCTGGACGAGAACGACATCGCACCAGAAGACGTCGAGATCTTCGGACTGTACATGGAGCGGGAGCTGCCGCTCGACAAGCAGTACTGTCTCGACGAGGAAGGCCGCTGGCTGAAACGTCCGAACATCTGTCACTCGCTCGAGCAGCATTACAAGGACTCCCTCGAACTGCAGTTCAAGGGGCATGTCGAAGACGGTGACTGCTCGTACGACGATCGAGAACGCGCGGGCAGCGGACCTTTCTGAGCCGGCCGCAGCGCGCGGGGACGGGTTCTCCGCACGAATCCACGATCACCATACCCAGGGAACTCCTGCACGATATATCACGGACCATGTCCGTTTCGCATAGATCGTCTCATCCCAATCATTGTCTTCATGACAGAAGGAGTTCCCATATGAAATCCTTGCGTTCCGCGTTCATCCTTCCCCTCATCCTCTGCCTGATCACCACGGTCGGTGCGCAGCAGCATGACGCCGCCCCCATCGACGTGTATCCAGCCCAGCAGTACGGACAGAGTACGCTTTCCGATCCGGCGTCAGCCGTCGCATCACAGTGGGCGGCGGTGGCCTCGCTGCCGGGTGCCAAGTGCTATCACGGCGCCGCGTGGCATGACGGTGCCATGTATGTTTTCGGCGGCCTCGGCGGCAACCTCCGCTTCGACAAGTCCTGCGCGAAATATGATCCGTCGACGGACAGCTGGACGCCCATCGCTGCGCTCGCCGACAACCGGGCCCTGCCTGTCGTGCAGAGCGTCGGGGACAAGATTTACATCATCGGGGGATACAGCAGCACCAATCCCTTTACCGTGCACAGTCCCGTGCTGGAGTACGATCCCGCCACGGATACGTACGCGGAGAAGGCGTCGATGTTCATGGCCGTGTTCGGCGCGGGTTCGTTCGTGCACGAAGGAAGGATATGGGTGCTTGGCGGCGGGACGAGCGCGTTTACCACGTCGAGCAATGCGATACAGATATACGATCCCGTCACCGACGCATGGACCTTCTCCACCAGCCTGACACCATACGCGTCCTGGGCCACGGGCGTGGCCCTCGCGGACGGCGTGCCCCTGTACGTCGGCGGCGTGCGCTATGTCAGCGGACGCGGGACGTTCGGCGCATGGGCCTACAAGGGTGCGATCGAAGGCAATGACATCACCTGGGAGGAGATCGAAGATTACCCGGGCATGTCCACCATGCGTCACGCGGCCGGTTCGGACGGCAGCAAGGCGTATTTCGTCGGCGGATACAACGCGGGCTCGATGAACAATGGTCCCCCCACCGGCAAATCCTACTGTTTCGATCCCGCAACCGACACGTGGAGCATCAAGGACGTGAAGCCCACTCCCGTGTACTTCGGCACGCAGCTCGTGCACGACGGCAGCGGGAAGCTGTACATGTCCGGGGGAAATGACGGTCCGCAGACCGTGACCGACGCGGTCGAAGTGCTTGACAGCCAGGCCGCCGGCGGACCGCTCGCCGTGTTCGACCAGACGGCGCTGACCGCATGGCTGAAGGACGGCGGCACGGCCACTGCGCGCGTTTCCCTGCGCAACAACGGCAGCGCTCCGCTCGTGTGGAACGCCTCGGTCACAGCCGGTGCGACATGGCTCACAATCAACGTCGCCTCCGGCGCGATTGCGCCCGGGGAGGCAGCGGACATCCCGATGCTGATGACTGCGGCCGATGGAATCGGGACGCATGACGGCGCGGTGACCGTGACCACGAATGATCCGCTGAGCGCTTCCGTGGTCATCGACGTGACGCTGCATGTGCAGGCGGAGGATGTGGATACCGACATGAACGTACTGCTCGAGGAAGGCACCGGCACCTGGTGCGGCTTCTGTCCCTACGGTGCGGATTCCGTGAAGGCCATGCTGCGCGACTACCCCGGAAGGGTGATCGCCATCGCATATCACGGCGGGAGCACCAGCGAACCGATGCACACACCGCATACGGATTTCTGGACGGACGTGGTCGGCCTGACGGGCTGGCCCAACGGATCGGTGAACCGCATCGTCTTCGACGGGGAGTCTCGCGCCGCCATGAGCCGCAGCCTATGGCGAGAGCGTATCGTCGAAGTCATGCAGACACGTCGCAGTCCGATCAGCATCCGTGTGACCGACAAGTCCTATGACGCAGTGTCGAAGCAGGTCGAAATCAGTGTGGAGGTGTTCTTCCATCGCGGCTTCGACCAGCCTTTGCGTCTGAACATCGCGCAGCTGCAGGATCAGATGAATTACACGCAGAGCTTGTATCCCGCGAGCGGAGGAGTGGAGAAGCTCTTCCCCTACTATCATGATCACGTGCTGCGGCAGGTCATTCCCGGAGACGCGGGCGAAGTCATCAGCAGCGGCGCCGCAGTGGCCTCGCAGTCAACCGTCAGCAAGACGTTCCGCTTCACATCGGTGGACTCGACGATCGAGACTTCCCATTTCGTGATCTTCGCGCATGTGTCTGACGGGGAGGATTTCGGCGAAGTCATCCAGTGCGAAGAGCTCCCGCTCGCCAGTTTCGTCACCGACGTGCAGCCGCTGCCCGCCGACGCCGGCTTCGCGCTGCATGCG
>CAJXSA010000313.1 GCA_913060595.1 uncultured Ignavibacteria bacterium | reverse complement strand
GGGGAAGGACACGATGGCGAATTTCTGCTTGTGGGCAATCCCCGCTTCACGTCCGGGGACGACCCCTCTTCCTCGCGCGGCGGATGGAAACCGCTCCCGGGCACGGCTGAGGAAATACGGAGGATACAGCGCATCTGCGATACCCGTCGCATAGACAACACGATACTCGAAGAGGATGATGCGACGGAGGCAAAACTCAAACAACGCTGCGCGACGATCACCCCGAGAGTTCTGCATCTCTCGACACACGGGTACTTTCTTCCCCGGCGAGAAACAGCTTCGTCTCCGTCGCCCTCCACATTGCTGCAGCGGGGCCGCAGCGCCCTGGTCTTCGAGGAGCATCCGCTGCTGCGCAGCGGCCTGATCCTCGCACATGCGAACAGGGCATGGACAGGCACCGCCGTCCCTCCTGACACGGACGATGGGATACTGACCGCCATGGAACTCGCGCAGCTGCGACTGAGCGGCACGGAACTCGTCGTGCTCAGCGCCTGTGAGACGGCGCTTGGCGACATTCGTATCGGTGAGGGTGTGTTCGGACTGCAGCGCGCCGTGTTCACGGCAGGCGCCACATCGCTCATCATGAGCCTCTGGGTCGTGCCGGACGACCTGACAGGGGATTTCATGGAGGAGTATTACCGGCACTGGCTCGACGGCGCTGCGCCGCATGAAGCGCTGCGCCGCACACGGGCGATCATGCGAACACAGCACAGCGATCCACGCATCTGGGCGGCGTTCGTGCTCATCGGATCATGATGACACATCGGGAAAGCGATGCGCCCTCCCGACGCGGGTCTGGCGCACTCAGCGCAGCGGCACCGTCACGATTTTACTGCGCCGGCTTTCCTCATCACGTGTGCCGATGGTGACCAGATAGTAGGAAACACGACGCCCCCTCCCCGGTTTTGCGTCGACATACTCCACATCCGTCGGCTTGAGTTTTCTGATCAGCTTCGGCGCAGTACCGCGTTCATAGCGATACAGGTGCAGCGCATCGGCTTGCTGGATGATTTCATCCCACATGATGCGCACTTTCTTCCCTTCCCGTTTCGCACGCACATTCCCCGGCGGGAAAAACACCCGAGCAGGAATCATGATCGTGGCGGGCGCACTCAGCGCACTGCTGTCACCGGTCACGCTGAATGCACGAACGGCATACATCGCTTTTTCACCGGCCTGCAGTGAGCTGTCGGCATAGAAGTTCTGCCGCGGATTCTGCAGCGTGTCCGCCACCGGAGTGAAGTGGTTTTCCTTTTCCGTTTTCCTGTACACCCGGTACCCGAGCACGTCGCGATGCCGCGGCTGCGTCGTATTCCAGCTGAGCAGGACCCGCCTGCCGTCACGCACGATGTCGACGTCTGCGGGAATGTCGACCGTGATCGAAATCTGCGGCATCGCACCGACGGTATCGGACATGGCGCCAGCGACATGACTGCTGCTGACCGCCTGCACGGAGTACATGTACGTACGTCCGCCCTGCAGGGCCGCGGAGGTGTCGACGTACTCTCCCGCTGCGGGCGGGAGCATGCCTGACTGCTGACGCAGTGGCACGCCGTAGCCCTCACCGCGATACACATAATACCCCTGCAGATGCTGCGTGCTGTCTGCCCGCCAGTGCAGGTGAATTCCCCGCGGAAGGCTCTCCGCGTACACCCCGGATGGAGGAGGCGGAACCGCGCTGCTTTTGAAAATCCCGATGACAACCGCACTTGGCACTGAGCGCAATCCACCGGGACCGATCAGTCGAAGCCGGTAGTAATACCGCTCCATCGGCCGCACGGACATGTCGAGGAAAGAGGTGTCGGCGGGACCGGCGGTGAACAGCTCCACGAAACCGGAGTCCAGGGCCGGTCCCCGTTCGATGACGATGCCGTGCACGGCGGAAGGCTCGCGCAGCTGCCAGCGAATGCCGATGCCCGCCGTGTCCACTGAATAGGCTTTGAGCCGCTCAGGGAGCGGTACCTGCCGCATCTGGAAGGTGATCACCGTGGCCGTGTCACTGGGCGGTCCCTCGTTCCTGAAGTAATCGCGTGCCGTGGCGTAGTACTGGTAGACCATTCCCGCTTCGACGGTCTTGTCGAGAACAGAACAGAGCAGCGTGTCGGCCCTGCTGATCATTGTCATGGTGACATTGCAGCAGCTGTCACCGCTGTTCGGTATCAGTTCTCGGTAGGGACCGCCGATTCCTTCCCTTCGAAACACGCGGAAGGACGACGGCGGCGTTCCCTCCCCGGCGCGCCAGAGCACGCGCGCGGCGACGGTCTCCCCTTCTTTCGCGTGGACGCGGAGACGGGTGACATCGGGCAAACCCGGGAATATGATTGACGGCGTCGTGAAACGCTCCCCTTCACTGCCATCGGCGGCAATCCTGCTGATGCGGTATTCGTATGCGCGTGCGCGCTGCACGGTGGTATCGAGAAAGCGCACACCGAGCAGCTGCTGCACCGGGAGCAGTCGCGTGATCATGCCGATGTCGCGAAGCCGGCGACCCGCCTGCAAGCGCTGCCAGAACACTGCGGGATCGATGCGAAGGTCCCCGTACTCCGGGAATCTACTCCGCAGGTTTTCAAGTCCCTCGGCGAGTTCCCGCTGCGTCGTTGGTCCCTGGACGCGGGAGATTTCCACCCAGTCACCGTCGCTTTCACGTCGTTCAACGCGGTAGGCGTCATAGCGCACGCCCTCGACGTCGCCCGGGAGCACGCTGTTGCCCAGAGCGACGTAGATGCCGTCCGGGCCTGTGTGCACGAGTCCGGGCTGCGCGCTCAGCGGCAGAGCCGTGGCCGTGATGATGCAAAGGACGGCAGCGACGACGCGGCAGCGCGGAATATCGGTTCTGCGTATCATGCGGCCCTCCTTACTTGAAATAGAACTTGAAATACTTGTCGTCCGATCCGACGTAGCCGAGCAGCCCCAGCGTGATGCTGGCGCTGAGGGATTCCTTGTCGCAGAGATCGCCTTCGCATTCGCTGTCGCAGAGTCCCCAGCCCGCGTAGGTGGATCCGTACAGCGTGATCGGGAAATCTCCCTGCACATACCAAACGCCGTTGCTCTGGTACATGCCCTCGATGTTGGGTTCGATCAGTATGCCGGCGGTGAGTCCCGCACAGGCAATACCGATGGACGCCCCGACACCTGCCTCGAGATTGCCGATGGCACGGATGGCGATGAAGTACGTGTCGACCGGACCGAAGTTCATGCCGAAGCGCGCGTTCGCCCCGACCTGGCAGGTCAGATGCGCCGAGACCAGTCCGAAATCAAAATCGAAGTTCGGACAGAACACCGGGGGCGGGAATTTCACCGTTCCCTCGAAAAAGAAGCCGTTGAAATCGTGGAACTGCGGCGGGAGTCCCTGGTTGTTGTACGAGTAAGAGGCGAACTGGGCGAGCTGCTCCTGCGTCAGCAGGAAATCGCCGACGGCGAATGCCGCGGTGCCGTCCACCTTCGGATTCGGCAGCTCGAAAGAGGCGCCGCAGAAGAAATACCATCCCTTGCCCGCGCCGCTGATGAGCAGCGTCGCGTCACCGACGATGCTCGTACCGCTCAGGTCCTGCTCCACGTGGAGGGTTCCCTCGAGCTGCTGTTCCTGAAAATTGTACACCAGGGAAATATCGCCGAACGGTGTCTCGATCTGGTCGACACCGATTTCCTGGTCGTTTGCGACGATGTCACCCTGCACGGTAAAATGCAGCCGGCCGCCCTGGTTGTTGTTGATAAGGTCGCCCTCGAACCAGAACAGCGTCCATGCATCGTCGACCACTTCCATTGCGCCCTCGACATCGGTCATCTTCACCGTGCCGACAGGCACTTCCTCTCCCTCCTTGACGATGATGTCGGTCTTGGCTGGCGTGCGGTGCAGCATCGAAGCCAGGCGGAACGCGCCTTCCTCGAACACATCCACGTTCGCATGATAGCCGTTGCTGTCGAACCACTGCGGGGGATCGCCTCCCGACGTCTTGAACTTGATCTTGACCCCGTTGACGGAGATGGTTTCCGTCACCGGGTCATGCGTGAAGACGACTTCGCCTCCCTCCCTGCCGTAATTCGACACCAGGTTGATGAGGGGAAGTCCGGGGATGCCGAGGTCGAGGTTCCCGCCGAACTGTATGTACGTTTCCTTCGCGTACATCGCGTTGATCGCGTACCCGGCGACGTCGTACAGCGTGAGATTGTTGCCGCTGTACGGCTTGAAGTTCTTCGCGCCGTTGGATTTGAGGTAGAAGGATTCGATGAGGATTTTATCTCCCGCGGCCATGCCGGGGAGCGCATCGATGTAGCCGCAGGTTGTCTCACCCAGCGGCGGTGCGGCACCGACTTTCCAATCGTCCGTTCCGACGTCGTAGGTGAAATACGGATCACCCGTGAAGTTGATGGTCGCCGTGTTGCTGAGCGTCATCTCATCGAGAGCATAGGAGCCGTACTCGATTTCGGTGGGAAGAATCTGCAGCCCGGTGAACGGAATCTGCACGAGCACCGCGTCGACGTGTCCGCTGTCGAGGCGCAGACCGTTCTGATCCAGCGTCCAGCTTTTCCCGATCATCGCCCAGTCGCCGCCGAGCGGAATGACGATTTCGCTGCCGCCCGTGATATCCTCCACCTCGTCGTGATGCGCGCGTATGGTTCCGATGTCCAGGGCGAGATCCGGATTTTCGATGGTTCCGATGTCGGTGTGCAGCACGGTCGGCAGGGAGAGCGTGTCGAGGTTG
>CAJXSA010000312.1 GCA_913060595.1 uncultured Ignavibacteria bacterium | reverse complement strand
CTGTACATCTCGGGGCCCGTCGGCGCCGGGAATTTCGAGGCGGCAGCCGGTCTGCTCGACAGCACCGAGGCGAGCGCAGCGCTGCATGAGCGCCACAGTGTTCGATTCCCGCTCCGTCATCGCGAAGCGCGGCTGGTCGCCCGGTATGCCTCGGCCTGCATCGACACTTCCGACGGCGTGCTGCGCGCCCTGCGCATTCTCGCGGATATCAACCATTGTGGCTTCCGCGTCGACAGCATTCCCTGCCATCAGCCGGCGAAAGAACTCATGAGTACGCTCGGCCTGCCCCTGGAGCTTCTGCTCGCAGGAGAATGCGGGGAGTACGAACTGCTCTGCAGCATTCCCACGCAGGAGGAGGAGGCCTTCATCGACGCTGCCGCCGCGGCAGGCTGCGAATTCCATGCCATCGGCGAAGTGCTGTCCGCTGGAAACGCGCATGTCCGGCGTCCCGGGTACACGCTCGACCTCTCCGACTTCACACTGGAAGCCCGGCAGTTCGCGCAGCACCGGGACTACGTGCGCGCGCTGACCTCGTATTTTCTCGGCAAGCTCCCGAACACACCTTCCATGGGGGCGCGTGATGGATAAAATCGTCATCACCGGCGCCAGCGGCTTCATCGGCGGACATGTCGCGGAGTATTTCTGCAGCCAGGGACTGCGCCCGCTCTGCATGCTGCGCGATGTGGGAAAAAGCGCCTTTCTGCGCACGCTGCCCGTGGAACTCGTGCAGGGCGACGTGCGCATTCCGGCGGACCTGCGACCGGTGTTCACGGGCGCTCGTCTGGTCATCCATACCGCGGCAAAGGTGAGCGACTGGGGCAGGTATTCCGATTTCCACACCGTCAACGTCGCGGGAACGGTCAACGTGGTACGTGCCGCGATTGAGGCGGGATGCAGCCACGTCATCATCACCGGCACGAATTCCTGTTACGGGGAAGAAAATTCGACGGTGATCAAGAACGAGGATTCCGGGTACAATCCGCATTACCCGTATTTTCTTGACCGGGTGTTTCCTTCGGGACTGAACCACTACCGCGACACGAAGGCGCGGGGCAACACACAGGCGATGGAACTCGCTGCCCGGCACAATCTCGATCTCACCATCATCGAGCCGGTCTGGGTCTACGGTGAACGGGAGTTCCGCTCGGGTTTCTACGAATACCTCAAGACCGTGGGCAGCGGCATCCCGTTCTTCCCGGGTTCGGCAAAAAACCGCTTTCACACGATATACGTGCGCGATCTCGCGCGGCTGTACTATCTCGCCGCGAAGGCGCATCCCCGCGGCGTGCAGCGCTATCTCGCCTGCGATCCGACGGCGGAGAAGCAGCGGACGCTGTTCGCCATGTTCTGTCACGCGGCCGGCTACCGTCTTCCGCGCCGCCTCCCGAAATTCCTGGTCTATCCCCCGGCGCTGCTCATGGAAGCCGTGGCGCAGCTCTTCGGAGCGCGCCGCGCGCCGCTTCTGACGCGCGCCACCGTAAACATTTTTTACGACAACATCGAGTACTCCGGCGACAGGGCCCGCCGCGAGCTGGGCTTTGCGTCCGCATACGCACGCGAGGAAAGCATTCGCCGCACTGTCGCATGGTACCGGGACAACAATTTGCTCTAGCAGCGAGGACGCATCATGGCACGCATAAAAAACCGCATCGGTCTGGAGCGCACGTTTTTCAACCTCTACCTGAAAATCGCTGTGTTCCTCCATTTCACGCGCGAGGTCGCAGCCCGGCGCATGCCGATGACCGGCTTCTTCGGCTTCCTCGACCGCCTGCTGTACTTCCTCGCCAAAATGAAAGACAACAAATACGTCACCACACACGGCAGAACGAAGATCAATCTGTACGTGCCTGCCTTTCCCTCCCCTGCGTTCTACAAGGCCTGTGCGAAGGTGCGCACCATCGGGCGCAAACAGCCGGCGATATCCGTGCTGCTCTCGGTGACATCCGGCTGCCGCTTCCGTTGCGAACACTGTTATCAGAAGCATGATCTCGGCAGGGATGTGCCGCTCGATTACCTGCTGGACGCGGTTCGCCAGCTCGACGCCATGGGGATCGCGTTTTTCAATATCGAGGGCGGCGATCCCTTCCTTGCCTACGACCGGCTGAAAGCCGTCTGCAGCGCCGTGTCCACGGGCGAGATTTTCGTCAACTCCACCGGCGACGGCATAACAGTGGAGAGACTCCGTGAACTGAAATCGCTTGGGGTACGCGCCATCATGTTTTCGCTGCATTCCCCCGATCCCGAAGAACTGAACCGCTTTATGGGGCGGGACCACGCCTGGGAAACGCTGATGAAAGGCATCAGCTGCTGTCATGAGGCGGGCGTGGACGCGACCGTGAACACCTGCCTGCTGCGCAACGCCTTTTTCGACGGGACCTTTGATCGCATCATGACGCTGACTCGCGACCTGGGCGTCTCCATCGTGCAGCTTATCAAGCCGAAACCCTCCGGCGCGTGGCTCGGCTCGGACCTCGCGGTGTTCTCGCAGGAGGATCTCAATCATGTCGAAGCCATGGTCCACCGCTACAACAATGACCGCGCCATGGTGAAATACCCTTTCGTGGCCGCACAGATTCACGACGAGCGTTCGGATCTCTTCGGCTGCACCGCGGGAGGTACCGATCGTTTCTACATCAACGCCAAAGGCGATGTGCAGCCCTGCGAATTCCTGAACATTTCCTACGGCAACATACAGAACGAAGCGTTTGAAGCGATTTACGCACGCATGCGTGAAAGTTTCGACATTCCGGGCGATCACTGGCTCTGCGAACACTGCGCGGAGGATATTCACCGGCTGTACAAGGAAGGCGGCGCCCGCGCGCTGCCGCTCGACCCGGAGACTTCTGCGAAGGTAATTGAAGGCTGGGACCGCGGCAATGTTCCGGATTTCTACGCATATGCAGACGTGAAGCACAGAAAGCAGGAAGACGGGGACGGAGAGCAATGATGAACACGATCACCATCACCGGTTTCGCGAAAGCGTATGTGAAGTCCATGCGACTGTACTA
The DNA here is from genome assembly GCA_913060595.1 of uncultured Ignavibacteria bacterium. Classification (GTDB taxonomy): domain Bacteria; phylum Bacteroidota; class Ignavibacteria; order SZUA-365; family SZUA-365; genus BM516. The sequence goes on along the minus strand of CAJXSA010000312.1, from coordinate 1,718 downwards.
CTCATTCATCACCGGCATCGCCGGGATGGTGGGACTTGCGTATTACCAGTACGTTGCGCATGCGTCCGGACGCATCGCGCTCTCGGATCTGCATCGCACGGTGGAAACGCCGACCTCTGCGGCGAAAACGGTGCTCATTCTCATGATTCTCTTCCTCGGCTGGGGCATCAACCAGATCATCAACGACTATCTCGGACTCGAGGAGGATCGCATCAACGCACCCGCCCGGCCGATGGTCACCGGCGACCTGCACCCCGCGGGAGCAGTGCTGCTTTCCAGCCTGCTCATGCTCGGCGCCTGTGTCGCGACCTGGCTGTTCCTCGAACCGATCGCCGTCATTCCCCTCCTTCTCGGGGTGGGACTCAACGTTGTCTACGAATACGCCAAGGGATACGGCGTCTGGGGGAACGTGGTTTTCGGCATCATGATCACCTCCTGCGCGGCTTTCGGCTTCATGGCGGCCGGTCCCTCGGAGGCGTCGGTGTTCACCCCTGCGCGACTGGCCATGCTCGCTTTCGTCGCTCTTCTGAACGCGCTGATGACATACTACACGTACTTCAAGGATTACGAGGGAGACCTCGCGGCGGGCAAACGCACGCTGATCGTGCAGCTGGGTCCCGAGCGCGCGCGCTACCTGTCACTCGGGGCGTCCTTCCTGCCGCTCGTCGTGTTTCTCGCCGCCTACTACAGTTTCGACGCCTGGCCCATCGTGCTGAACAGCACCTTTATATTGCTTGCGGTGCTGGCCGTGTGCATGCAGGTGTGGACCGGCTTCCTGTTCTTCCAGAATCCTCGCGGAGCCATGACATACTTCGCGCTCTCGTTCAATTTCCGCGCCTGCGCCTGCGCGGAGTCGGCGCTCATCGCGCTGTTCAATCCCGCGCTGGGCATACTGCTCTTCTTTCTCTCGTACGTTTTCATCGGATTCCTGTTCAACTTTCACGTCAACAGGCACGGCTGACCATGGAACGGACCCTTTTCACCGGCATCGACATCGGCGGGCTCTCCCTGCGCAACAGGCTTGTCCGTTCGGCGACCTATGAAGGCGGCGCGGACGATCGTGGCGTCCCAGGGCCCGCATACGCGCGGATGTACGAAGAACTCGCCGGCAGCGGTATCGGCATGGTGATCAGCGGCTTCCTGTATGTCTCACGCGCCGGACACGCCATGCACGAAGCCCAGGCCGGATTTTCTTCGCCGGAAGCAATGTCAGCGTTTCGCCGTGTGACGGAAGTCATGCGGAAAAACGAGACGCCCTTCATCGCCCAGCTCGCGCATGCGGGAAGGCAGACGCGGCGCCAGGCCACCGGCGTGAGGCCGGTGTCCACGACGCACCGGCGGTCGCTGTACTTTCGTTCGCGGCCAAGAAAGCTGCGCAGCGCGGAGACCTCCCGCATCGCCGATCAGTTCGCCATCGCCGCAGCGCACGCGCGCGAAGCGGGTTTCGACGGCGTGCAGCTGCACGCCGCGCACGGCTACCTCCTGCATCAGTTCATACTGTCCGGCGTCAACCGCCTGCGCGGTCGCTACGGCATCGATCGTGAGACGGGCATCGGCAGCCTGCTGCTCGAACAGGTCATCGACCGCGTGCGCCAGGCCTGCGGAAAGGACTTTCCCGTTCTCGTGAAAATGAGCGCGGAGACCGACGACCCCCCGCCGTTTTTCCCGGAGCGTTTCTCGGCGCTCATCCGGGTTCTCGACCGCAAGCGCGTGGCGGC
>CAJXSA010000311.1 GCA_913060595.1 uncultured Ignavibacteria bacterium | reverse complement strand
TGTTCAATGGATTTCTTTGCGGTTTTCGATTTTCGCCCTTTTTTGGGCAGGGCGAGAGCGAGGACCTCGTCCATTTGCTCGACGAGATGGAAGGTTATCTCGCTGCGCACAGCGTCGGGAATTTCCTTGAGATCGTCCTCGTTGCGCTTTGGCAGCAGCACGGCTTTCAGTCCTGCGCGATGCGCGGCGAGTACTTTCTCCTTCACGCCGCCGATGGGGAGCACCTGTCCGCGCAGGGTTATTTCCCCCGTCATGCCGAGGTCGTTGCGCACCACGCGGTCGGTCAGCAGACTGGTCAGCGCGGCAAGCATGGTGACGCCGGCGGAGGGACCGTCCTTGGGTACGGCACCTGCGGGGACATGCACGTGAATATCGAGCGTATCGCGGAAATTCTCCGCGACCCCGAGTTCTTTCGCGTTGGCCGCGATATAGCTCATGGCCGCCTGCACGCTCTCCTTCATGACGTCCCGTACCTGGCCGGTGATGATCAGGCGTCCTTTCCCCTTCATTTTCGTGGCCTCGATGAAGAGAATGTCGCCGCCGACCGGGGTCCAGGCCAGTCCTGTGGCGATGCCCGGTGCGCAGATGCGTTCGGCCACCTCGGGATAGAATTTTCTCGAGGTGATGTATGTCGGCAGGTCCGCGGCCTTGACGGTCACTTTTTTCACCGTGCCTTCGGCGATGCGACGGGCGACGCCCCGGCATATGTCCGCGATCTTTCGCTCGAGGCTGCGCACACCGGACTCCCGGGTGTACTGGTCGATCAGGTCGCGAATGACCGCGTCACCGAGCTGCAGCTGCGTCTCGTCGAGTCCGTGCTCTTCCCGCTGCTTGGGCAGGAGATGCTGGCGCGCGATATGCAGTTTCTCGTCCATGATGTAGCTGGGAATCTCGATGATTTCCATGCGGTCACGCAGCGCGGGCTGTATGGTGTCCAGCGTGTTCGCCGTGGCGATGAACAGCACATTGGAAAGATCGAACGGCACTTCGAGATAGTGGTCGCTGAAATTGACGTTCTGCTCCGGATCGAGCACCTCCAGCAGGGCCGACGTGGGATCGCCGCGGAAATCCATGCCCACCTTGTCGATTTCGTCGAGCACCATGACGGGATTGCTGCTGCCGGACTTCTTGATGCTCTGTATGACGCGGCCGGGCAGCGCCCCGATGTACGTCCGCCGATGTCCGCGAATCTCCGCCTCGTCCCGGACACCACCGAGAGAGAAACGCACGTACTTGCGTCCCATGGCCTCGGCGATGGAGCGTCCGAGGGAGGTCTTGCCCACGCCCGGAGGTCCCACGAAGCAGAGTATGGGCCCGCGCATGTCGTTCTTGAGCTTGCGGACGGCGAGGTATTCGAGCACACGGTTTTTTACTTTCTCCAGGCCGTAGTGGTCCCTGTCCAGCTGCTCTTTCACGCTGGCAATCTCGAGATTGTCATCGGTGTGCACCTGCCAGGGCATTTCCAGCAGCCAGTCGAGATAGTTTCGCGTCACGCTGTACTCCGCCGCTGCCGGACTCATGACGCCCAGTCGGCTGAGTTCCTTCTCCGCGACCGCGCGTACCTCGTCGGGCATGTCCAGTTCCTCGAGTTTCTTGCGCATCTCGTCGACTTCCAGCTGGTCTTTCTCCTCGCCGAGTTCCCTTTTGATCGCGCGCATCTGCTCACGCAGGAAATACTCGCGCTGGGCCTTGTTGATCGAGTCCTGCACGTCAGCCTGGATTTTCTGACTCAATTCCTGCCGCTGAATGATTTTGCTCAGTGCCACGGCCAGCTTGTTGAGGAATTCCTTCATGTCCATGGTCTCGAGCAGTTCCTGCTTCTCCGGGACAGGCACGTTGAGCATCGCAGCAACGAGGAAGGCGAAGGTCTCCATCTCTTTCGTGTTCATGATGAGGTTCAGCTGCTCCGGATTGGCGTCCGGCAGCAGCTGCTCGAGATCCTTGAGCTGCGTGCGGACATTCGCCACGAGCGCAGCGCTTTCCATGTCATCCCCCGGGACAGCGGCTTCCTCGAGACGTTCGATTTCCGCCTGTAGGTAGGGCTCCTCTGCCGTCAGACCGTGGAAACGCGCGCGGGACTGCCCCTGCACGACCACGCTCTTGCTGCCGTCCGGCATCGTGTAAATCTTCACCACCCGGACAACCGTGCCCGTGTCATACAGGTCGTCATCGTGCGGAACGTCCACCGATGAATCCCGCTGCGTGAGCACCATCACGGGCTGCTGGCGCTGATGCGCCTCTTCGATCAGGCGCACGGAGCTGGGGCGGCCGACAAACAGCGGCATGATCTGTCCGGGGAAAAAGACGATGTTGCGCAGGGGAAGCACAGGCAGCACCTCTCTCCCGCTTGCACTCCGCTGCACGGGAGCATGCTCGTCGACTTTCGTATGCAGGTTTTCGTTCTTCTTTGCCTTCGCCATTGTGATCCTCTTTCTTTTTACCGGCTTCCCTTTGCCGGAAGTGCGTAATTGCAGGGTGCAGGTAAATCGCAAGAACCGTGCCACGCACCCTGTTCTGCCGCTCATGACGCCATTTCTGCCTGTCTGTCAGCTATCCTATCGAATCGGCCTGTCAAAATGTCGCGACATTATGACAAAGCATAAAATGGAGCTGCGAAGCAAGGAGAAGGCAGAAAATTCCGTACATGCGGAAATATTTTCAATGCTGATGAATTATTCCGGTATGTTTGACACAGTTTCTGCATATTTCAGGCGGAAATCAAGAGAATCTACAGTATCGGGATGCGCCTTCGGGCGCATGACGGCGGCGCAATGGAAATGAAAGCGACGATGATACAGGCATACGTGTACCGGCGCGGCAGCGACGGAGCAATGCGCTATCTTCTGCTCCGCCGCGCTGCCGGAGAGGCGCTCTACCCCGGCATGTGGCAGATGGTTACCGGGCGTGTCGAAGACGGGGAACGTGCCACGGATGCGGCGTCGCGCGAGATTTTCGAGGAGACCGGTCTGCGCGATGCGCGGCTCACCGTTGTGCCCTACGTCCCCTCGTTTTATTTTGCACCGGACGATTCCATACAACATGTGCCCGTCTTTGCCGCCGAAGCACCCGCCGACTTCACCGTTCGCCTTTCGGCAGAGCATGACGAAGCGGACTGGCTTCCGTATGAGGAAGCCTGGTCGCGCCTCGTCTTTCCCGGCCACCGGGAGGGATTGCGAATCCTTCGCGACTATACCCTGCGCGACACGCGCGCTCGCGAGGAATGCTGACGGACCACAATTCACACGGAGGACATACAGATGAAACCGCTTTTCCTGGCACTTGGCATGGCAATCCTGCTTTCATTCACCCTCATCCAGGCCTGCAGCTTCACGACGGCGAATATCGAACGCGCCGTCATGGCCCGCTCGGTTGATGAGAACTCCGCCCCCGTCGAAGAGACCGCGAGCTTCACCGCCTCGGAATCCCTGCTGCACTGCGCCGTGAAAATGGCCAATGCGCCGAGCGGCACGCGCGTGAAAGCCATCTGGTATTACGCGCCGGAGGATGCAGAACGCGAGGTGCTCGATTCCACCGAAATAACTCTCGAATCCAGTGCGTGGATCGATTTCACGCTGCACCTCAGTGAAATGAACCTCCCGTACGGATCCTACGTGGTCGACCTGTTCGTCGACGACGAATACAGGCAGAATGTGCCATTCATTGTCGAAGCGATGTACCCTGACTCCTGGGTGAAGGAGGCCGTCATGGCCAGGGAGGTCAGCGCGAACTACTTCCCCACCGAAGTGACATGGGTTTTTGATGAGGGCAGCACGAACATTTACGCACCGGTCTATGTCTCTGGACAGCCCGCCGGCAGCGTCTTCGGGTCCGTCTGGTACGCACATGATACCGAGGGCAACCGTCAGGAGATTTCCTCCTTCGAGCTGGCCTACGACGAGGAAGGATGGATAGGCTTTTCGCTCAGCCTTCCCAGCGGACTGCCCTCCGGCAAATACTCCGTCGACATTCTCACCAACGGCGAAATCACCAACACACTTGAATTTCGGGCCGAATAGCGCCCCCGACCCTCCTTCCACAGCATGCACGCAACGAAACCTGGCGCCGCTCCGCCCAACACAGGCGGAGCGGTCGCGTGCTTCCACAGGGCAACTCCTTTAACAGCAACGCTTTAGCACTCCGGGTCACTGAGTGCTACCTTGCGTCGCATCCTCGTTCGTTGTATGTTTGAGGACAGTATTTCCGAATACACGGCACGACATGCAGTGTGACGGATACGCATATGGAAAACAGGATAGAAGACATAGAACAGCTTTCGGAGCGTGAACGGCAGGTGCTGCTTTCGATCATCGAGCAGCACGTCCTCACCGCGATGCCCGTGGGGTCGCGCACACTGTCGAAAAGCAGCGAGCTCAACCTGAGTCCCGCGTCGATACGCAACGTGATGTCCGACCTCGAGGAACGCGGGATGATCGGTCATCCCCACACGTCCGCGGGACGCATACCGACGGATATGGGGTACCGGTATTACGTGAATTCCATCATGGGGGGCATTTCGCTTTCAGACGAGGAGCGCGCGCTGATTGAACAGCAGTTCGCCGATGCGGTGCCGTCCGCCATCGAGGAACTGGTGCGTAAAAGTTCGCACATTCTCAGCCGCATCTCACAGCAGCTCGCCATCGTCTCCGCGCCGACGCTCGGGCGCGGTGTGCTGCAGCGGCTCGAGCTGGTGCAGGTGGCCTCTGACAAAATCATGGTCATCCTTTCGATCCGCTCCGGCATCGTGAAATCCA
>CAJXSA010000310.1 GCA_913060595.1 uncultured Ignavibacteria bacterium | reverse complement strand
CCGCGACTTCCTCGGCCACGTCGGCGCCGGGAATGCGGCCGCGGACTTCATCCATGACCCTGTCCAGTGTGAGATTGGGAATGTTCTTTTCATCGTGCAGCGTGCTGTAGCGCACCTGCTGTTTGGCCTTCTCGATGAAGGAAGTCAAATCCCTGCGCTCGAGGCGGGGAGGAATGACTTCCTCGTCGAAGGAGCCGAGGGCGACGAGACGCAGGTACTGCAGCACGCCGTCGCGCGTGATGCGGCCGTCTTTCACCGCCTGCATGACGGTGCGAATCTGGGCGGAATCGAGTTCCTCGTAGGTGAAGCCCTCGCGCACCAGGCGCCGGGGGTGACGCCAGAGCATGATCGCGGCTTCCATCGGAGTGAAGCCCAGTTCGTCGACCGCGACCTCGAACAGCGGGGCGAGGGGAGAAATGGAAAGCCCGTCCACCGCGTCCTCGGGGACGCCGGCGGTGCGGAACTGCCGGAGGCGATCCCAGTACTGCACCGGCATGCGTGCGCGCAGGCGCTCGATGCGCTCGTCATCGACGCGGATCGGCGGCAGGTCGGTGTCAGGGTACATGCGCTGGGGACCGGGCAGGATGCGTTCGAAGCCCGTGGTGCCGTCGCGCAGGGCCTGGCGGGTTTCCGACGGGATGCCGATGGTGACTTCCTTCGCGCGTATGGCGATTTCCTTCACCGCGGTGTCCACGTCCCGTTCGCTGCCCCAGACGATGACGATGGTGTCGTCGGTGCCGCAGTCGAGCAGGCGCTTGGCTTCCTTCCACTCCGCACCGGACAGCGTTTCGCTCATGCTGTCGCTGTGAATGATGTTGGGCAGCACGGTCAGGCAGGCGATGACGCGCACACGGTCCGCGATTTCGCGCGAGAACACCGTGTTGTCCTGCGTCTGCCAGCGCAGCAGATCCACCCAGCCCGGCAGTTTCACGCCGGCCACCACGTGTCCCGCCTTGATGGCGTTCGCGATGGGAGTGAAGCGCGTTTTCTTCAATACACGGGTGATGTTCTCGGAGCTGTATGTGAACGTCTCCTCGGTGATGCCGCGCGTCTTGAGTTCTTCGCGCAGGCGGAGGAGATTCCACTGCCGCTGGGCTTCGTTGTAGGTGAGCAGGGGCATCATGCCGATTTTGGGCACACCCTTGATCTCGATGCGCGTGCCTCCCGAGACGCTGACATTGGTGTCGGCGCGGGTGGCGCCAATGCCGCGGCGCACGCGACCGGTGGTGCGCATCATCTTGCGCAGGATCTGGCCGACGTCGGCCACTTCCTGCGGCGTGCGCATGTCCGGTCCGGTGACAAGCTCGATGAGCGGCATGCCGAGTCGGTCGGTGTTGTAAGTGCGCATGTGTCCCACATCGCTGATCTCGCGGCAGGAATCTTCCTCGATGCCCAGCTGTATCATGGACACCTCGCGATCACCGTAGGGAATCGACCCGTGCACGCCGCAGATCGCCGTGCGCTGGAAGCCGGTGGGAATGCTGCCGTCGAGGTACTGCTTGCGCGCGATATGCACCTCGTCGACCAGCGTGAGTCCGGCCAGCATGGAAATCTCCAGCGCCGTGTCCAGCGCCTCGTCGTCCATCATGAACGGCGGCGTGTCGTCCATTTCATAGGTGCAGACGGTTTCCTTGTTGACGCGGTAAATGATGTTCTTTTTGGTCTTGAACTCCATCAGCGCGGTGCCGTCGTATTCGCCCAGCTCCGAGAGCGTGGGACGCATGTGGCGAAGGATTTCCGCGTGGAATTCGTTTGTGTAGCGGCCGGCCGGACAGCGGCAGAAAAGCTTGCTCTGCGTGAGCAGCTGCTGATGCACTTCGAGACCGGACTTGAACCCGACGGTCGCGTAGTCCTCGGGTGTCATTTCCTCGAAGGGTTTGAACTGGAATTCGTACATGGGGGCGTTTCAGGATGGTACGTTGATCGAAAAAGGTATGTCTCAGCTAAATTAAGACAATGGGGTGCCGGAACCAAACAAACGGCAAATGGCAGATGACAAATTGCAGATGGCAAATGGCTCCATCGTCCCCATGCTCCAGCGTGGGGACGCACATCCCGAACGCTCCGCGTTCATTCAATCAGTCAATTGCCGCAGAGCGGCGAAAATGCGCGTCCCCACGCAGAGCGTGGGGACGAGGAGGGTTTCGCGTGGGGACGATGACGAACGGAAAGAAGGAAGATGGAAATATGGCTCCGGGGAACATGTTTCCATCTTTCCTTCTTTCCATTTTTCGCATGCCTCTTTACGGATAGAGATACACCGAGAGGCGGGGGTTGTCGCTGTTCCAGTCGATGGATTCGATTTCGGTGACGGTGGTGTTGCCGTTCGAATCCGTGGTCGTCTGCCGATGCGTGACATTCGGCATTTTCGGCTTCGCCGCGAGGCCGCGCAGTTCGCCGCCGGTGGGCAGACCCGAACCTCCACTTTGTATGGGGAAGTCGACCACCGTCATGGCCAGCGTCGTGCTGTAGCTGCCGTCGTCTCTCACGCCCGTGGTGATCGCGGTGATGGTTTCGAATGACCGGCTGTCCGCGGCCACGCGGCCCGATATTCGCGTATTGAAATCGACACCGGAGACGCGGTAGGTGTAGTCGACTTCGAAGGAACGTTCGTTCCATGTCAGCGACGGTGCGTTCCCTGTCTTGTTCGCGATGACGATGCTGGGCAGGTCGATGCCGCCGGTGAGTTTGATCGTGCTGGGTGGCTGGCTGTCCATCCCCATGAGGAAAATGCCGATGGAGCGGAACGTGGCCACATCGACATGTGCGAAGGCACTGCCGATTTCGCTGCTCGCACTGCCGTCGAAGAGGCGCACGGTCACGTCGTAGCTTCCCGCCTCCTCGTAGACATGCGTCACTGTGCTGTCTCCGTTGACGGTCTTCGTGTTTCCATCCCCGAAGTTCCATTCGAAACGGGCCTGCGGCGGCGCGGCGCCGTTGCTGCGCGCGACGAGCTCGAGTTCCTGTCCGAGTGCGATGGCGGTGTCCGCGGGTTCTATCCAGAGGGACTGCAGGCGGAGTTTGAACCACTGGAATCCCGCCCATGCGGGTTCCGCGCCCGCCCCGGGCGTGGCGTTCACCTGTATCCCGACCAGGTTCTCCCTGTCCGTTTTCTCTATCGCCAATTCACCCGGCGGATCGCGTTTCTCCACTTCGCCGATATCGGGCAGGTCCACCCACGCCACCATGCTGTAGTCGAGGGTCTTGTTCGCGGGCTCGATCTCCACGCGGAAATTCCTGTAGGGCAGGTAGGTGGTTTTCCCGCTCGCGCCGTCGAGCAGTTTGACGCGCGGCAGACTTTCGTCGTCGACGGGCACAGCGTACAGCTCGTAGGCCGGGAAGACGTTCTTCCCGATGGTCCCGTTCTGCACTTTCTGCCAGATCTCGTCGAGCGCCTTCGGGTCGCAGATCGTGGATGTAGGAATGAAAATGATTTCGTCGTAGGAGAACGTGGTGCCGTCTTCGAGCGCCCCGGCGTTCGCGGCGGATGTGTAGGGGAGGAATTTCCCGGCGCTGAAGTCGAAAGTGATCACGCCTTCCTTGCCCGGATAGTTGGGGTCGTACACGAGGATGCGCCCGGTATTGCCGTTGATTTCATAGGCGTAGGCGATGATGGCGTGGGCAGGGGCGTTCGCGTTGTTGCGTACGCCGAGCCACAGCATCTGCGGCTGATTGATGACCAGCAGGGCGTAGCACAGGCTCCAGAAGTGGTCTTCCTCGCTGCGCTGCCAGATCGGATCGAGCGGGGATCTGCCGTCGAGCGTCCAGACATGACTGTCGGTGATGAAGCGTTTCTGAAGCTCCGTGCAGTAGCGCAGTCCTGTGGCGTCGTCCTGCCAGATTTTCGGTGTGCGGAACCAGTACGCGTCGTTGTCGTAATGTCCGCGGATCGCGGGTGAGGATTTGAAATCCCTGTAAAAACGTGCCGCCCCTATGCTCATCCCGCCGCAGATTCCCTCGTTCTCGGGAGACGTGCCGTAATTGACGAACGACCAGCCATTGACCTGCGGATCGAAGAGCGTGTGAAAGCCGCCACCCTGGCGAAGCAGTTCGATCTGCGTGGCCGATACCACGACCTCGGAGAAGTGCCGCACCGCGACGTCGAGGTAGTCCTCGCCGCGGCCGACGGGGGTGATCGCCTCGAGCGTCCCCGCCGCGCGGTCATAATAGAACGCCATCGGGAAACGTCCCTGCAGGTCGGGCAGGGGAATGTGCATGGTCATGGGGATGTCGGTGAACTTTTCGCCGTTGTCCACGGAAATCAGCGGCGTCACGGGATCAAAATGCTCCCCGAACGCATGTTCGGTGATGTCCGCCGCGCGGATGCTCAGCGACATGCTGCCGGACAGCGCGCCGGCGGGAAGCTCGATGGAAAGTCCGTTCAGCACGGACGCCGCGTCGGAGACCGTGGCGCTGCCCCCGCCGCTTCCAATACTCTGATCGAGCAGCTGTGTCCAGTCCTCATGCGTGATTTTCCCTGAATCCCCTCCATCCGGCGCCGTGCTGTCGTCCTCGCTGCAGGAGCAGAGCAGCAGGACGGTCAGTAGGAATAACGGAAGTACGCGGAAATGCGGTCGACGGATGCGGATGGATAGCATAACGTTCTCCTCGGTCCGGATTGCGTAGAATAGTGACATTATTCACAATACGAGAAAAAGATAATCTTCTCCTGCGAAACGGACAAGTGATGCGAGACAGTGAGGGTGAGCGTTCATTCAATCAGCCAATCGCCGCAGAGCGGCGCCGACGTACGTCCCCACGCGG
>CAJXSA010000309.1 GCA_913060595.1 uncultured Ignavibacteria bacterium | reverse complement strand
GCGCACGGATATTCCGTCGCGTCGTCTTCCCCTGCAGGAAAAAAGCCAGCTGTGCCGGGAGGAATTTCATGGGATTTCGCCGTAATGCCGTTCAGGGACTCATGACTGCAAGTATACAAAATATATCCGCAGGTGCATGAGCGAAAGCGTCTTCCCGCCGGAGGCGATCGCTGCAGGGCCCCGCTCCGAGTGTTCCCTCGCGTCTAAGATGGAGATAACGCTGCGAGAAGCAGCGGTTGGACATATGCATTATTTCCAGCGCAATTTCGTACTATTCCTCTGTCATGTACATAACGGAATTGCGGTATGGGAAGTATCACGGCACTGTTTGTCAGGAAGGTACTGCGTGTTCTCGACACGGAGTGCAGCACAGATGCCATGCTGCGATCGGTGGGTCTGGAACCGGGCAGCGAGGTGAATGCTTCCCGGATGATTCCCGCTGAGGAGTACTATACGCTGCTCGAGCGGGCGGCCGGGATCGATGCGCATCCCACGACGATTCCGCTGCGCGCGGGTGCGGCGATGCGCTGTGAGGATTACGGTGCGTTCGGCCTGGCGTGGAAGTCGGCTTCCGATCTGCGCGGGTCCTATGAACGGGCAGAGCGGTATGCGCGTGTGCTGACGAACGTCTCGACGTACGAGATGGAGGCGGTCGATGGGGGTGCGCTCATGCATCTGCACCGGGAGGGACGAAGACGCCTGGGCCTGCGGCTTTCCAATGAAGCGACCATCGCGAGTATTGCCGCGATCAGCCGCGAGGTCTCGACCGAAACCTTCACTCCCATGGCGGTGTACTTCAAGCATCAGGCGCCGGAATCGATCGCGGAACATGAGGCATACTTCGGGTGTCCGGTGCATTTTTCGTCGGACAGGGACGCGCTTCTCGTGTCGGATGCGGCGCTGCGCACACCGAACAGAGTCGGTGATGCGGGCATTTCCCGCTTCTTCGAATCGCATCTCGAGGAAGAAGTGGCACGCATTGAAGAACACGACACTCTCGACCGGCAGGTCCGTATGAACGTGTCACAATCCCTCAGCGGGGGCGTCCCCACGCTTTCCGAAATCGCGAAAGGCCTCGGGATGAGCAGCCGCACGCTGCAGAGAAGGTTGTCCGACCTGGGGTATACATATCAGGCACTGGTGGACGATTCCCGTCGCCAGCTGGCGCAGCACCTGCTGCAGGAAAGCGACTTCTCCCTTGTCGATGTCGCGTTCATGACGGGGTTTTCGGAGCAGAGTGCGTTTACACGCGCGTTCAAACGCTGGGAGGGACAAACTCCGCGTTCCTTCCGCCTCGCTTCCCAGTCCGATTCCCACTAAATCTTCATCTGGCGTGTGCTGCCAAAACGTTGGCGGGATGCGTCAAGAGTTCGTCGCGCAGTACCGGTATGTTTCTCCTGTCATTCAACACAAGGAGAATATCATGAGTACTACTCGAAATACATCGCAGCTTCATGAAGGACGTACACTCGTGCTCGGCGGCACCGGGAAAACCGGCAGCAGGGTTGCCAGAGGACTGAAGGCGAAGGGCATACCGGTCCGCATCGGGTCGCGTTCCGCCTCCCCGCCGTTTGACTGGAACAACGAAGCAGGGTGGGATGCCTGTCTGCAGGAAATAGAAGCTGTATACATCAATTATGCACCGGACCTTGCCATGCCCGGGGCGACGGATTCCATACAGGCTTTTGTCGATTGTGCCCGGCAGCATGGCGTCAGACGGCTTGTCCTGCTCTCCGGCCGAGGCGAAGCGGAAGCGCAGGCCTGCGAACGCATCGTGCAGGAAAGCGGACTCGTATGGACCATCGTCCGCGCCAGCTGGTTCTATCAGAACTTCTCCGAGGGCGCGTTTGTCGAAATGGTGCATGCCGGACAGATCACGCTGCCCACAGGTGATACTCCGGAACCGTTTGTCGATGTTGACGATATCGCGGACGTCGCCGTCGCCGCGTTGTCCGAACCCGGTCATGCCGGGGAAGTATATGAAGTCACCGGTCCGCGACTGATGACGTTTGCGGACGTCGCCGCCGAACTCTCAAATGCGACAGGACGGGAAATCTCATACCTGCAGATCCCGCATGCGTCTTTCATCGATGGCGTGAAGAAATCCGGTGCGCCGAAGGATGTGGTCTGGATGCTCGACTACCTTTTCGCGAGTGTGCTCGACGGACGCAATGCGTATCTGGCTGATGGCATTGCGCGTGCGCTGGGACGTCCCCCGAAAGACTTCACCGCCTATGCCCGGGAGGTTGCATCCACGGGTTTGTGGCAGGCAGCAGTGGAGGAGTGACATCATGGATCTTTTCCACATTGCCATCATACTGTCGACCTTGCTCTGTTCCCTGGCTGCGGGACTCACCCTCGCATTCGCCGTCATCGTGATGCCGGGGATTCGTACACTTGACGACCATGATTATCTTCGGGCCTTCGCGGTGCTGGATCGCGTGGTTCAGAATCACAGCCCGCTGTTCATCCTTGTCTGGGCAGGCTCGATCGTCGCGGTTCTGATGATGCTCGTTCTCGGCTCCCTTCACGCGGAGGGAGCCGGTCTGCTGCTCATCTGGATCGCCGGCGCGGCGTACTTGCTCGGAGTGCAGCTGCCGACCGTCGTGGTCAACGTCCCGCTGAACAACGCACTGCAGCGCCATGACCTCGCCTCGATGTCCGCCTCGCAACTCCGCACCGCGCGTGAGAACTTTGAGCCGCGATGGGTCCGCTGGAACGCGATAAGAACGTTCTTCGCCGTATTCACGAGCGCACTTCTCATCATCCTGGTATTCAGCCTGTGATCCCGGCTTCGGTTCTTCCCGTAACGAAAGACGCCCGGAACAAGTCAAATCTGGCTTGCCCGGGCGTAGTTCCGCGCAGCGGAACGGAGCCTGGTGGAGACAGGGCCTATTCCGGCAGTTCCGTGCCGCGACTCATGATTTCGATATAGCCTGCGTAGCTGAACAGGCGGTTTCGTTTACGAGCAGTCAGTTCCTTCACTACTCCAAGCCGTTCCAGGTGGCCGAGCGCTTTGTTGACCGTGGCGGGAGTGAGGCCGGTCTTCTTCACAAGGGAAGCCGAGGTGGCGATGGGGTGCTCCATGAGCGCCCGGTGTATCTGCAGGGCGGACGCTGCGGCGCGCCCAAGGCCATCGATCCTGTCGTGATCACGGTTGGACAGGCCGAGAAGCTGCTGAGCCGTTTCCACCGCCTGCGTGGCAGTGACGACAACCGCTACCGCGAAGAAGTCGAGCCAGCTTTCCCAATCACCGGTCCGACGCACGTTGTTGAGCAGTTCATAGTAATACTGGCGATGGGTCTTGAAATAAAGGCTGAGGTAGAGCATCGGTTCCCGCAGAACCTTCTGCTCACACAGCAGCAGGGTAATCAGCAGACGTCCCAGACGGCCATTCCCGTCCAGGAACGGGTGAATAGTCTCGAACTGGACATGCGCCATCGCCGCCTTGAGAAGCCCCGGGGTTGGCTCCGGCTGGTCATGAAGAAAGAGCTCCAGTTTGCTCATGCACGCCGGCACCTCTTCGGCGGGAGGAGTAACGAAGGCCGCGTTACCGGGCCGTGTCCCTCCGATCCAATTCTGGCTGTGCCGAAACTCGCCCGGAGTCTGTCTGCTGCCCCGGCCCCTGGACAGCAGCACACCGTGAATCTCGCGAAACAGGCGAAGCGAGAGAGGGAAGCCTTCGTCCAGCCGGCGCAGACCATGGTTAAGGGCTGCGACATAGTTGCTGACTTCCACCACGTCATCAAGCGGTACGCCGGGTTCCTGGTCCAATTCAACAAGCAGCAGATCGGACAGCGAGGACTGCGTCCCTTCGATCATGGAGGAGAGCACCGCCTCCTTGCGAACGTACATATAGAGGAACAGCGCGGTGTCCGGCAGCAGGGTCGAGACACTATCCAACCGCCCAAGTGCGAGCAGCGCCTGGTCGAACTTGCCGCGCAGTTCCGGGGTCCAGTCAATCGGAGGTCGTGGCGGTAGCGGCGCGGGTACAAACGCCCGCACCTTTTCGCCTACCGACGAAATGGTGACGTATCTGCCCTGGAGTTTACGTTTCATCCTCTCAGACTTGAAGTTATAATAAGGTGCACCATTGTTATAGTATAGCGCTGTATCCTAAAATAATAAGCCGACCAGACAAGATCAAGTTGGTACCCTTGGGCGGCAGTTCCGGCAGGGATTGTGCTACAGCGTCAGCCTTCGAAGTGTTTTTTCGTGAATGCACGGCCGGAGCCGGATTTGGGGTCGCGCATCAGAGATGCTTGTTCGCGAACGCTCGCCCAGCATGAGATTTCAGATACTGCTCAAATGCCGAAGCTCGTGCCTTGGATCTGAATGCGATTGCAACGTCAAGGGCCCATGGTCGATATTTACGGGTGTAAGGACTCTGACCTGCATTGTGCGCGCAAAGCCGTGCCTGCAGATTCGTTGTGATCCCGGTGTAATGTTTTCCAGGGACTTCCAAACTCTTCAGTATGTAGACATAGAAGAACTGCACAGATATGTCTCCCTATTGATCCTGTGCTGTTAAGTATACCCCGAAGCGCAAATTCGGTAAAGTCAATTCATTCCCGCTTCCCGGCTTCCCGGCTTCGTCCCGCTGCGCGGAACTACGCCGAGGCAGGCTCCTGCTACGTGTGCAAAGGTAAAACGCCCGGAACAAGTCAGAACTGGCTTGCCCGGGCGTAGTCCCACGAAGTGGGACGGAGCCTGGTGGAGATGGGGGGAATCGAACCCCCGTCCGAAATGCAGAACCTGCAACTT
>CAJXSA010000308.1 GCA_913060595.1 uncultured Ignavibacteria bacterium | reverse complement strand
CTTCAGCAATACATTCCCGCTCAAACCGGGGAAAGAGCGCATCGTCCCGATCCGCTTCCACCCGACCGCGAGCGGAACATTCGAGGAAACACTGACCATCGCCGCGAATCTCTGCGATCTCGAGGCGACAGTCGACCTGCGCGGCACGACGTTCTCGCAGCAGGTGCTGACGTCTGCGGTCACACCGCCCAGCATCACGCTGGCGAACTGCGAACCCAGCGCCAAGATGCTGCTGCAGGTCTACAATGCGGGTACGGAACCCGTGCGTTTCGAAGACCTCCCGGCACTGCCCAACGGCTTTGCCTGGGATGAGGCGCTGTCTCTGCCAGTCGTCATCCCGCCCGATTCGATGAATCCCTTCGAGGCGTACATCCGCTTCGAACCGCCTCTCGGCGACGGCGGCAGCTTCGGTGGCAGCGTGCAGTGGTTCGGCAAACCCTGCGGCTCCACCGTATACTTCACACTGGACGGCGAGCGCATTCTTCCGCAGGTGTCCATCACACCGCAGACGCTCGACTTCGGTGAAATCATTTCCTGCGGCAGCGCGACCAGCGGTCCGGGCCGTGTGATTACCGTCGAAAACAACTCCCCGCTTCCCGTGACGCTCAACGCGCTCGCCGAAGCGTCGAAATACGAACTCCGTCTCGGTCCGATTCCCTTCCCGACGCAGGGTGTGGAAATCGCAGCCAACGACTCCCGTGAAATAGACGTGATCGCGAAGCCCGGCGGCGGCGGCGTGTTCAACGACACGCTGATGCTGGAAATCATCGCCGGCACCGGCGGTTTCTGCCGCGAGACCTTCCCGGTCGCACTGCGCGGCGAGCGCTACGCACCGCGCTTCCTGGTTCGTGAAAACGGCTACAGCACCAACTTCGGCGATGTGTGCGTGGACGGGGACGACGTCCGCGGGTACATCGTCGAGAACACCGGCGACAAGCCGCTCACGGTCATGACCGACGGCTTCCCCGCACTCTCGCCCTTCCAGCTGCTGGCCAAGCCGTTCAAGATCACGCTCGAGCCGGGCAGCTACCGCGAATTCCCGATCCGCTACAATCCCCTGCAGGTCGGCATCGACGCGGCGACAATCTTCTTCACGTCCGATTACTGCACCGACAGCGTGGCGTTCACGGTCCGTGGACGCGGCGTGCAGCCCGTCTTCGAGGTCACCAACGTGTCTCCGCAGGGACGGCTCGAGGTGCTGAGCTGCGAGACCAGCAAATCCCGCCAGATCACCGCGACCATCACCAACACCGGTCCCACACCGATCACGGTGGCGGATGGCAGCCTGCTGCCCACGGGCTTCATCTACGATCCCCCGGAGCAGTTCCCCTTCACGCTGCAGCCCTCGCAGACCCGCAACGTCGTCGTGCGCTTTACCGCGACCGAGCCGGGCGATTACAGCGGACTCGTGACGCTGTTCGGCGAGCCCTGTGACGTGCAGTCCGCCTTCCCCGTTTCCGCGACCGTGATCAACAGCAGCTACACGCTGGAGCCGGAAGCACTCGACTTCGGAGACATTCTCATCTGTCCCGATGGCTTCGTGCATCCCGAGGACCTCGATCAGCTCGAGAAAGTCCTGACCTTCCGCAACACCGGCGATATCCCGCTGGAAATCAGCGGCATGGTCACTCCTGCCAACACGCCGCTGACCATCACCGCTCCGCTGTCCTGGCCGATGCTTGTTCCGCCCGGCGAGACGCAGCAGATCTCGGTTGCCCTGCAGCCGCCCTTCGACGAGCGCGCGCGTGAATTCAGCGGCGTCATCGAAGTCGTCACCGTGCGCGACATGCGCTGCGTGCCTGAAAAGCGCGTCGTCCCCTTCGGCGGACGTCTCGATCGCATCGCGTACATGTTCGCGGCGGATACGCTTTCGGCAACAGCCACCTGCGCAACCGAACCGGTTATGCTGCAGGCCGAACTGTTCAACGCCGGCGACACCCCGCTGACGCTCAGTCTGCGCATCGAAGGTTCTCCGGCGTTCGCGCTCGCGGACGAGAATCCGGAAGTGCGCATCGAGCCACGTGGCAGCGTTTCTGTCACCGTACTCTACACCCCGACCGAGGGCGCCGGGAACAGTGCGATACTCTTCGCCTCCGAGGCGCTCTGCCGCAGTGAGACCTCCGTCGCGATGACGGTCGACTACGAACGTCCGACCTTCGCCCTCAGCGCGAGCCAGAACGGCGGGTCCGCACCGCAGCTGACCGCACGTCCCGGAGACATGGTCGAAATCCCGGTGTTCGTCACCGAGGAACTCGTCTGTGACATCGAGGAAGGCATGCTCAGCTTCGACCTGCAGTTCGAAGGTCGCGCATTGACACCGGACCGCGTCATCAGCGGCCAGGGCAGCGCGAGTTTCGCACGCAGTGATGCCAACAGCCTGCGCGTGACCGTGGAAGCGTCTCGCTTCACGACCGGTTCGCTCGTGCGCATCGTCATGGAAGTGCTGGTCGGTCCGTCCTCGAGCACCGAGTGGAGCATCACCGGCGCATCGCTGGAGCCCGACGTGGCGCAGGTCGTCACCGACGAGGCCACCAGCGGTACGATCACGATACGGCCGCGCAACGGCGTCACGACGCTCAGCGATCTCGGCATCACGACCATGACTCCCCCGCAGCCCAACGTGCTCGACGGGAAGTCCGGTCGTGCGACGCAGGTCAACATCACGCTTGACAGCGACCGCTTCGTCGAGATGAAACTCTACAACCTGCTCGGTGTGGAGACCGCGGTCATCCATCGCGGCATGCTCAAACAGGGCGCGCATACCATTCGCTACACGGCGAACAATCTGCGCCCGGGCGTGTACTTCGTGGTGATGACCACCGGAACCTTCCGCAGCACCCAGAAACTGATCATAGCCAACTAAGGAGCTGACCCATGAAACGCATCAGCATCATACTTCTCCTGGCCCTGACGTTTGTCGGCATGCATTCTGCGCATGCGCAGGGACTCCGTGTTGGCGACAGGGCCTGGTACACGGTGCGCGGCGGACTCTTCGCCGGCGTCAACCAGAGCTTCCATAACGGGAGTGTGCCTCTCCTTCCCTCCGCGGAAAACGCCAACTACGCCGACGGGAACAGCACCAACTTTATCTTCGGCGTGCAGGGCGAAAAGTCCGTCACCCGATTCGTGGTGCTCGGCCTGCGGCTCGCATTCAACCAGATGTCGGGTGATATCGAGGGACGCTATACGGATCCCTTCCGTGTCGCCGATCCCGACAATCCGACCATCGTCAGCGACCTGGTCCGCGACCAGACCGTCGATTACACGCTGCAGTACCTGACGCTGGGCGGCTACGGAAAGCTCTATCCCATGGGCGGCCCGGGCATGTTCATCAGCGGCGGACTCAGTGTCGGCACGCTGATCAAGGACAACTTCTCGCATGAAGCCACGGTCGTGGAACCCGAATGGGCCAGCGGCAGTGTCGCTCCGGCCCAGGAAGGCGAAATCGAGGACGTCAACGGCATGCGCTACGCAGCGAGTCTCGGTATCGGATACGACTTCTTCTTCCGCTACGGCTTCCTCACTCCGCAAATCGTCTACGAGTTCGGTCTCAGCAATGTGATCGACGCCCCGTATGCGGACACGTGGAAGATCGACAACGTGCGCTTCGTCCTCGACCTCAATTTTCCCGTCCCCTAGCAGCAGGGAAATCGCGGCACGCGGACGTCTGAGCAGCGTCCGCTGCCGCAGCGAAAAGGGGTTTTCCCCCACGAGAAAGGCCGTCCCGAAAGGGACGGCCTTTTGTCATGCGTGCCTCGTCAGACAAACCGCGTTCATCCCGCGGCGTCAAAAGCCTGACGTATCCAGCCCAGCAGTTCCGCGTCGACCTCTTCAACCGTGTTCACGATAATGCGGTACTGGCACATCTTCCCGGGGGGAAGCGCTTCGAGACGGTCCGTGGCGTCGACGCCTTTCATGTTCAGTCCCACCTCCATGCGGGTGTTCGTCGGCGGACCGACGGTGGCGAACTGCTTCTTCCTCCGCAGACTGACATAGGTCTTTTTCGGTGCGACTTCGAAATCACCGAAGCGCGCGAGTTCCTTCATCAGTTTTTCATGCACGGGGAGAAACGCCGCCTTCTTGCCGCTGTAGATGGACTGCAGTGCCTCGTCCGCATCCGGTCCCTTCGCTACCGGCATCCCGTTGAGGTACACATGCGTGAGCGAGTTCGCGTCCCCGTGTCCCATGCCCAACTCTTTCTTGAGCATGTCACGAATCTGTCCGTGCTTCTCAAGTCCGCTGGACGCGATAAACGCGCTGAGTTCGTCGAGGGTTTTGCCCGTCCGTTCCTGTATGTTCGCGAGCTGCGTCTGCAGCGCTTTTTCTACGGCGCTCATGTCTGCCTCCGTCTATGTAAAAGTGAATCCCGCCGAGAGCGCTGTGGCGCGCTACATTTTCCGTTTTATCACGGTCGTATTGCCAAGGCGATCTTTCGCGCGGACGGTGAGCGTGCCCTTGCCGATCGACCTGTACACATCGTGGGGAACGACGAGAAGATTGCGCCGTTCGTTGTATTCGACGGGGATGAGTGCTTTGTCAATGTACACAGCGATGGAATTCCAGTCCACCCCCGCGATGGAATCCGTGATGTGTATGCGAATGGGCTCGCGGCTGCGGAAGGCGAAGGCCACGGAGATCTCAGGACCCACTTCGTCGCGCTGCAAGCGAAAAGTACCGAGGAAGCGCCCGAAATGTCCGGCAACGGCGGGCGACGCCGGATCCCGCACGATGTCATAGCGCTTCACCGGATAGCCTGCCTGCAGGAGCAGGGCACTCCCC
>CAJXSA010000307.1 GCA_913060595.1 uncultured Ignavibacteria bacterium | reverse complement strand
GCTGCCTGTTTCCAGGATGGTGTCCAGTCCGTAGCCGATGCCAAAAAAGACGAGTACCGAGGCGACCAGCTGCCAGCCGAGATTGGTGTACGGGAGCAGTTCCCGCAGGGATTCACCGATGATCTGGGCGTTGCTTTTGTATTCTTTTCCGGGCTTCAACGAAACTGTGAATGCTCAAAAAATAATATCTTTAAATGTACGACTTTATCGAGAGAATGCAAACAGGTTGAAATCACTTCAGCGGAGACTCTGGTCGCTGATGAGGATATAACACCTTCCACATGTCCGGAATTCCCGATTTGTGAAAAAAGTGCGGATTTTTTGTGATTTTTTTCTCGGGGAGTCAGTCGCGTCCGGCAAGCCTGCGAAATCCCGCGAGCAGCTTCCAGATGAACGCGCGCCAGAGGTTCACATGCATGGTGGATGCGGAGGAGAGAAGGAACTGAAGATCATGGCGGTCGGCGCTGCCGAGCGAGCGGAACATCCCTCCCCCGCTCGCCTGCATTTCCGCTTCGATGCAGCCGGTGAGACGCTGTGTGACTTCTTTCTGCAGGACTTCGAGTCGGGTGCGCAGCTGAACGTCCTCCGTGTTCTTGATCAGCACGCTGAGATGGTCGATGAGAAGTGCCAGTTTCCGCAGCTGCTCGAGCGAGCAGCGCAGATCGAGTTCCCGCGCGATCTGCGCAAACAGCTCCCGCACTTCTTCCAGCTGCTCTTCGCGAAACTCGAACATTCCCGGGAGATCGATATCATCGACCTGGAGATACAGCGCGGAAAGCCGTTCGAGTTCATGGCCGTAGCCTACGACGATTTCCTCGGTCATCGCATTGACCTGGCGATCGATCTCCTGGCGCAGCGCACGGAGTGATTCCTCGTAGCGTCTCTTTATATGCGGGCTTTGCGCATAATCAAACTGGTGCTTAAGCTCCCGTTCACGCTTTTGGAGACGCGCGATGACGCGGTGCTGGTCCGTATCCTCTTCAAATATCTGGTCATGAATGTAGCTGCGCGAGGCGATGAGCTGTGCTCGTCCGATCTTGATCGTGTGGATGACGATGCTGTCACCGAGCATGCTGCGAATCTCTTCCTCGTTGAGAGCACAGGCCCCGTCTGTGATGATGAGAATCTCCGTGCCGGAGAGCTGCGGCAGTGCATTGATGTCCTCGACCGCCTGCCGTATGGCGCGCGCCATGGCGGTGCCGTTGCCGAGCGTATGCAGACGCATGACGTAGGACAGCAGGGCGTGAAAACTGGCCGTGTCCTTGGCTTCGTGGAGTTCTCCGATCTTCGTGTCGAAAGTGCGAAGATGGATGTACCCCAGTTCACGCAGGTTCTGCTTCAGGAAGTGATAGACGATGGCCTTGGCGAGATTTATCCGGTTTTTCATCGCCATCGAGCTTGAGGTGTCCAGCAGCACATAGAGCTTCTGTTTCCTGCTGTCCGGGCGATACTCGTCGGATTCCGGGTCGACCCCGTAATACGTGGGCTCCCTGGTGTAGGGCACCCACAGTTCCTTCTTCGCCAGGCGCTGAAAAAAGACATCCTCCGGTAGCAGCCACTGGTAGTTGTAGATGCGCGGCAGATGCTGCGGGGAGCGTATCAGTCCGGCTTCATACTCCGCCCTGTCATCGATATACACCTGGGGATCTCTCCCCTCCTCTTCCCTGCGGCGGGCGCCGGATGTCTGCAATTCCAGCACCGGGAGCAGGCGCTGGGTGAGGGAGTGTGTTTCGTCTTCGAGTACGCGCGCGATCTCGAATACCGCGGAAAAGTCCTCCGGCAGATCCTCATAGATGTGCTCGAAGAATCCGAGGTCCTCCATTACGTCGAAGAAATGTTCGTAGGCCGCGCACATGGGAGTCAGATTGCAGATTAAAGGTTACAGATTACAGATGCGAGATGGAACGATGGAAATATGGCATCGCGGTACATGCTTCCATATTTCCTTCATTCTCATTTTTCTGATGGCCGTCATGGCTGCGGCCGTGTTCAGGTGTAGATATGCATTCCCGGATGAAACAGTTCGTGAATGTCCCGCTGCTGGATGCGGAGAAAATCGGCGATTTCTTCCGTCGATGGTTCGAAGGTCTTGAAATACCCTTCCAGCAGGCGGCGGTTGTGTTCGACCGATGCGTCGCTGATGCCGAGCGTTTCCCGCGCCCATTCCTTTATCGTGCGGCGCAGGGGCTGTCCTTCGATTTCGGTGATGGGCCGTTTGAGCAGTTCCGGGTTGCGCTTGATATGCTCGATGAATTCCTGGAACTCGAGAATTTTCCGTATCTGTTCGAATGCTCTCGCAGAGGAGAGCTGCTTGTAGATGCTGTTGTAACACTTGCTGAACATGTCGCGCTCTTCATGTATGCCGACGACGGTGTACAGGTACCACAGGTTCTCCACGTCCTCGGGAACGACCTCCATGCGGCCATGGAGAAAGGCAACGACGCGCAGCATGTCCATGGCGCGTGAGTACGTGCGTGGCGAAATGTAGAAATCCTTGAGATGCGGGTGCTGCTGCGGGTTTTCCTTGATGAGGCGGTTCTTCTGCGTTTCATAGTAGCGGATGACCGAATTCGCAAAGAAAATGACCTCGAGCGGAATCGAAATGCTGAATTCCGTGTCGAAGCCCTTGATCACGTCCGTCGTCCGCTGCAGCACGGCGTAGGGGATGCGCCGCTCCGGCGGAGTCGGTTTCCCCTTGTGCGAGAGATAGCGCTGGGCGATCTGATACTGCGTGTAGGGTTCTTTCGCCGGAATGAACAGCGCCTTGAAAATGAAGCGGTCGAGCAGTGCCTCGGTGATTTCGCTGACCCGCAGGTAATTCGTGGCGGCGATGACGCTGTGCACACGGGCGGGCACCTGCTGCACGCCCAGCACGAGCGCGCGTTCATTCAGTGTCGTCAGCAGCGCGCGCAGCGTGTAGTCATTCGCATCGAAAATCTCGTCAATGAAGCCGAATTCGCTTTCGACCAGCGAATCCGTCGTATTGTGCATGATGCGTCCCTTTTTCAGCTCCTCGATGTCGAGTCCGCCGAAATACGTATCGGGCTGCTGCTCCTTGGAAGCCTGTACCATGAACACGTTCGCCCCCTCGAACATGCTGAACACCTGCTGCGCAAGCAGCGATTTCGCCGCTCCCGTCCGGCTCTGTATCAGGGCGTGCTCGCGCATCAGCATGGCGGAGAAGATCTGGTCGATCACCTCCCGTCGATTGATGATGCGACGGTTGACGAGTTCGATCGCCTCGAGAATCAATTCAAGTGCCTGTTCGGGATGATAAGACGGTGCTGATGCGGACATGCTGATTCGCTGCTGTGATTGGGATCGCGAAAAAGTACGGGTTTGAACGCAAAGGTCAAAAGCAGAACGGGAACACATCCGGATATGGATCGTATACGGCGACCGGAACGCTGCTTCCCGGCGCATCCTTGCGGCTTCATCACGGTTTCCATGCACGGACACGCTGTTTCCTTGACACTCAAACACTTTAAGCGTAATTTGTCACAGTTAAGTGAACTATCTATAGTATCACTTTAAGTCCTACGATATTACCCACAGAAGAGCTGAACATGGTGCGACCTACCGTCCTCTTCTCCCTTTTCCTTGTCATTGTGACGGTTGCGGTGGCGCATGCGCAGGTAAAGTCCCTCCAGGAGGAGCAGGATTACGCGTTTGCGCTCGGACTGTTCAAGGATCAGAACTACCAGCTTTCCTTCGAAAAATTCCGCGCGTTCTGCAGCGACTACCCGGAGAGCGCTCTGCTCCCGGACGCCACGTACTACTGCGCGGAATCACAGTATCAGAACGCCAACCTGCCGGACGCGGCCATTCTCTTCGCCCGTTTCCGTGAGACCTATCCCGACAGCAAACTGGCCGACGATGCGGGCTTCCGCGAAGGTGAGGTGTATTTCCGTCAGAATCGCTTTGACAGGGCGCACACCGTCTTCGCCGACGTCGTCAAGCGCTACCCCGAGGGCAACCTTGCACATGAATCCGCCTACTGGGCGGGCGAGGCGGCGTTCAAGGACGGAAACTACCCGATGGCCCTCCGTTACTACCGCATTTCATACGAACACTATCCCGAAGGCGCCATCCGCGATTACGCATATTTCTCCATCGGCTTCGTGCTCGAAAAGCAGGAAAAATACGACGAAGCGCTGGCGAACTACGAGGATTTCCTGAAAGTGTTCCCCAACAGCGCCCTGCGTTCCAGCGTGTTCACCCGCAAGGGTGCATGCCTGTATCAGCGTGCTCAGTACGAGGAAACCATACAGTGGCTGAGCGGACTGACCGACAGTCCCGATCCGGAAAACGCCGCCGAGCGTCTGTATCTCCGCGGTGAGGCACAGTACAAGCTCGGGCGGTACGCGGAAGCCGAAGCGCTGTACGAAAACTTCCTCACCGGCTATCCGGATCACAAGCGCGCACCGCAGGTACAGTATTCGCTGGGATGGACACAGATCGAGCAAAAAAAATACTCCGAAGCCATCGCCACATTCGACGAACTGTCACAGCGCGAAGGCGACATCGCAGAGGCAGCGATGTTCCGCAAGGGCATGGCACTGCGGCTCAACGGCAACCTCGAGGCGGCCCGCAGCGTGTTCCGCGATATGATCTCCGCGCGGCCGGACGGCCACTACGCGGACAACGCGCATTTCGAGCTCGGCATGGCGTCCTACAACGAAAAGGCGCTGCAGAAAGCCCTGAGTCACTTTTCTTCGGTCACCGACCGTTTCCCCGAAAGCGATGTTCTCGCCGATGCATGGTTCATGAAAGGAGAGGCCTGGCTG
>CAJXSA010000306.1 GCA_913060595.1 uncultured Ignavibacteria bacterium | reverse complement strand
TTTTTTAATGATACGGCGACCACCGAGATCTACACTCTTTCCCTACACGACGCTCTTCCGATCTTTACGAACATCTGGCCATCATTGAAACAGATTGCCGCAGCGATGAGGATGCGCAGATGCTGTGGAGGACTCTGACCGAGCGCGGAGCGCTCATTTCGATTATTTCATCGCCCGGACGCATGCTCGGGTGGATTCCCCCCGACGCGCGACAGGCGGTTCTCGCCGCCCGTGTTTCCACGCTCACCGGCGACATCGGTGTCCGCAGCGTTTCTTATTCCGTGGACGCGCTCGGCGCGACCGGCCCGCTCGGGAAACGCGAAATGACAGAGGCCGACGAGGCCGTGCGCGATTTCCTCGCATGGGTGCGCAGTCCGATGACACCGGAGCGCGAAGCCGCGTTCGAGGAAGCACAGCAGAAATACGAGATGCTCAAGGACGTGCTTCCGAATGACGCGCCTGTCGACGAGGTGACGGTTGCAAACGGCGTCAAAGGCGGCGGCGGAGATCAGATGCTGATATCCTCGCACGCAACGAAAGCGTACGGCCTGCTGCGTCATACCAGTTTCTTCCTGGAAAGTCAGTCCGGAACGGGAAGCTGGAACTGGCCTCTGTCGGTGTACTACGATTACCGCACACTGTACACGCAGGCCATTTCATTCTGGTCGGCGTTCGCGGCCAAATACGGCCGCACGCTCACCACGTTCTGGCATCTCTATTCGCCCTCGCACTGGGTGTGCCAGATCAACGGCGAGCCCGTGACCGTGGGGGAGGCCTCGTTCATCCCGACGGTGATCAACCGCGTGACGACTGGCTCACCGCCGAGTATCGGCGGTCTTGATCCGCGTCACGAGTGGGCCCTGAAATACAACCGCCACATGCGGTCGACGTATGGGGCGAATGAATCCATCATCGGCTTCATCGCTTACAAGCAGACCGCGGGCGAAGGGATCTGGCCGCATGCGTCGGTGGTCAACTGGAATGACGGGAAAAAGGAAGGTCTGTATTTCGCGCTCGACAACCAGTACTGGCAGGCGGTGCCCGATCCGCTGGCCAATCATTACCGGAACGTCATCGCGCATGAAATTGGTCATCTCTGGGGCTGCCCCGACGAGTACCACAGCACGATGTCATCCTGCACGTGGTCCTACCGCGGCATGGCGAATTACAACTGCCAGGTGACGCAGACCGCGCCGGGACATCCCTCATACCACATGCGCGGATTCGACGGAATGATGAAGGGCAATTACACCGGAGGAACCAGCCTGTGCACGCCGGTGCACAGCGGGGTGATCAGCGCGTCCTCCGCCGTGCCGATCCGGCGTTTCCGGACCGTGCCGGCCGGTCTCCCGCTTACCGTGCACAACTGCGACGGCGGTTCACGGACCTTCTACGAAAGCATATACATCCCGGTCGCGCATGATTACTGCATGCGCGTGACCGTGAACCCGACACGCACGGTGGGCAGCACCGTGTGGTACATGGATTACTGGGAGGTGAAGCGGCAGAGCGGAAGCTCGACGGAGTACCAGTTTTATGGCACGGAGTTGCCGTCATCGGCGCTGTATTCGAGCCGCTCCAATCCCATCGTGGACGTGATTGCGCATTACACCAGCAATCCACCGAACTTCCAGACGAGCAACACAACGCTGTCCGCCTGGCTGTCGCATTTCAATCACAATGTGTCTCCGCAGCCCTGCATCGCGCTCCGCTGGCGGTCGAATTACAACATGACCGAGGCGGGGACGAAAATAGAGTATCAGCGGGGCTCGTCCTGGGTGGAGGTCAAAACGTCGAACATCGTCCTCTACCATCCGCAGTCCGTTTCCGCGTACAGATGGACGGGCGTGCGCATTCACTCCGTACCGGGTGTGAGCGGGGACGAAGCGATACAGCCCAACCGTGAGTATCGTTTCCGCATCCGCGGCGTGTTCAACACGATCGAAGGAACTCCTTCTGTCGTCGCCGCGGTGACAACACGGCCCGCTTCCCCGGCGGACACCGCGTTCTGCTATGACGCGAACGAACCGAACTCGGCGTCATCCCCCAAGGCGCTTCCGTCCATGGGCCCCGGCATCGATCCCTATACCGTGGATGCCGC
The DNA here is from genome assembly GCA_913060595.1 of uncultured Ignavibacteria bacterium. Lineage (GTDB taxonomy): Bacteria > Bacteroidota > Ignavibacteria > SZUA-365 > SZUA-365 > BM516. Next base: position 2,693 of record CAJXSA010000306.1, on the reverse strand, counting down.
GCTGACCATTGACGGCTCCACGGGTGAATTCAGCTGGTACCGTCCCAAGAAGGATGTGTACCGCATCACGGCGATCGGTTTGACATCCACGCTTCTCGGGAACAAGCTGCACGTCGAACTGCGTGTCAAGGACGGTTCTGATTTCAGACCCGAAATGACCTGGCGGCGCGCATCCGGCACCACGGAGCACCCAGCGACGTACGTTAGTGCGAAGAACGCCTGGGTCATGAACATGGGGACGGACGGGGAATTCATCATATCAGTCGGTGCGAAGATCCACAATACCTCGGGCATGTATGATCTCGCCGACCGTTTCAGCGGGAAATTCGGTTTCGGTGAATACGAGTTGTCGATATCGCGTGAGTATGTCTCGCCGATCATCGCCGAACTCTGTGTGCCCTGCCTCCGTGTCCGATTCCCGCGTCCCTTCCCGGGGCTCATCGTGATGGAACCCTTTCCGCCGCCGGAACTCGTGATTCCGACCTGGCCCGGATGGGATCCGATCGGGCCGGTCACCTTCGGGGTGCGATACATACCGCCCGCGGGCCTGGTCTTCGAAAGCTTCGAAGGAGAACTCTACTCGGGCAAACAGAATCCATTCAGCCTGACACTCAATCCTCAGACGCCGCCCGGTGAACACGCGATTTATCCGCGGACGTCAAAGATGACGGCGAACGTCGCGGAACTGGTGATCATACATCCCGAAGGTCCCGACGGTCCGCTGGAGGAGCGGACGCTGCATTCGATCGGGGAATCGATGATGGTGGAAGCCGACGCCCCCGATGATTTCATCTTCGTTGGCTGGGGCGGGGACACCAGTGCGGTAAGCAACCCGCTGCCGGTGACCATGTGGAAGCACAAGACGCTGATCGCGTATTACCGTCCGCGTCCGTGCGTCCCCGAGGAAATGCCGAAGTGGATGCATATGATCAATGTGACGAACGCCCGACAGGGACAGGTACGTCTGCAGTACGGGATGGATGCCGGAGCCGGTGACGGACTGGAACCGGGGCAGACCGATCTGCCGCCGATTCCGCCGCCGGGTACCTTTGACGTGCGCTGGATCAACATTCCTGCATCGCAGGGAAGCATTACGGATATCCGCGCCATCAAGAAGCAGCACACCTATCAGGGCAGCATACAGACAGGGTCGGCGACACCGGTGGTCCTGCAGTGGAACACTCCTCCGCTCTCGCCGTCCTTCACGATGCGGCTGCGCATTCCGGCGCTGTCGGTGGACATGGACATGCACTCGGCTTCGAGCTACGAACTGGCCGACCAGGGCAAATACATCGTCTACATAGATGTGAAGGAGCCGGATTGTCCGCCACCGAGCATCGAACCGGACATCGATATCACCACCGAGCGTTATGATCCGAAGGATTTCCCCTGCATTGAACTCGAATTGCTGGTGCGTGACAGGCGGTCGCATGCGGCGCTGCCGTATTTCAATCCGTACCGTCTGAGCTTCTACGAACAGACCGGCGAAGGCGGTTATGTGCCCGCGCGCGTTTCCGACATCCGTCAGCTCGATTCCACTTTCCTCGTGCGCCTGTGCACGGACCCGGAGAACAAGGATCCCGAGCGTGAGATCGTCATCGTGCCGGACGAAGACAAACCCGACATCATCCCGGACACCACGGACGTCAAGATCCCGACGCCCATCCCCGATCCCGACGACGACCTGTATCAGTTCACACGCCGGAACTCGGGTGACTGGGAAATGGTGTCGCTTCCCGTGAAAATGACCGCCTCGCTGATTGCGTCGCTCTACCCGGATCCCTCGACGAAACTGTACCTGTTCAACATCTCTACGGGCATGTACGAAGGTGCGGCGGAAATGAAATTCGGCGTGGGGTACTGGCTGAAAACGAACACACCGAGCACGCTGTTCCTCGGAAACGAAGTGACGAGCAACACGCTCAGCGGACTGAGCGGTATTGGCACCGCGCCCGCCTTCGGCTGGAACATGATCGGTGGCATAACCCACAAGGTTGCCGTGTCCGCTATCACACAGAACCCGGCCGGTTCGATGAAGGCCATTTTCGGCTGGGATCCGGCCAGCGGTTATGTCATTCCCAGCGACGTCGAGCCCGGTGAAGGATACTGGGTCCGCACCGATCCGGGGACGACACTGACGCTGAGCGGAACAGCGGTGCGCGGAAGCGGACAGACACTGTATCAGAAAACCGCCGCCATGATCCCGACCGCAGGACTGCTCACTGTTCGGCCCGGAAAGGAGGGAGGACAGACGCTGCGTCTGGGTGTGCGGGAGTTGAGCGAGATAGAGGTCGATCAGCTCACGCTGCCGGCGACGCCTCCGCACGGACTCTTTGACGCCCGTGCGCAGAACAGCACTCTGTTCCTGCAGCCAGGTGATAACACGATCCGCGTGCAGGGCAATGGCACGCTGCAGATCATCTTCAATCCCGCCGATGAAACCCTGCGTCACGCAGAACTGTGTGACGAATTCGGTACCGTGCTCCACAGCCTGAGGACGGACCGCATGAGCATTGTCCCGGTGAGCGTACGCGGACACCGAACGCTTCTGTTCCGTTATTCCGTTGCGGAAGCGCCCCCGCTTGCATTCGCCCTGCAGCAGAACTATCCGAATCCTCTCCGTGCCGGAGAACAGACCAGTGTGCGCTACAGCCTGGACCGTGACGCTGTGACGCGACTGGACGTGTACGACT
>CAJXSA010000305.1 GCA_913060595.1 uncultured Ignavibacteria bacterium | reverse complement strand
CGCGGTGGAGCGGCTGATGGGCATCGAGCTCCCTGATCGTGTCGACTACATCCGCGTCATCATGGCCGAGCTGCAGCGCATCGCATCGCATCTCGTGGCCATCGGCACCTTCGGCATGGACATCGGCGCCTTCACGCCCTTCCTGTACTGCTTCCGGGACCGCGAATACATCCTCGACATTTTCGAGAAAACCTGCGGCGCGCGCCTGCTGTACAATTACATGTGGGTGGGCGGACTCTCGCACGACGTGCATGAGGGCTTCGAGAAGGACGTGGCGGATTTCATCAAGGTGTTCCGTCCGACCATCACCGAAGTGAACAACCTGCTCAATTTCAACAAGATATTCATCGAGCGCACGGCGAACGTGGGCATCCTTCCGCCGGACGTGGCGATCAGCTACGGCTGCTCCGGTCCCATGCTTCGCGGCTCCGGCGTGGATTTCGATCTGCGTCGCGACGACCCGTATTCGATATACGACCGCTTCGACTGGAACGTCTGTGTCGGCAAAGGCGACGTCGGCACCGTCGGCGACTGCTGGGACCGTCACATGGTGCGCGTCTGGGAGATGGAGGAGAGCTGCAAGATTATCGAGCAGGCGCTCGAGAGTATGCCGGAGGGAGACATCACCGAGGCCATTCCCAAGCGCGTGCGGCCGCCCAAAGGCGAGATCTACACGCGCGTGGAAAATCCCCGCGGAGAACTGGGCTTCTACGTCATTTCCGACGGCACGCCCAATCCCTTCCGCGTCAAGACGCGTGGCCCGAGCTTTGTCAATCTCAGCGTGATCGACGAGATCTCCCGCGGCCAGCTGGTGGCCGACGTCGTCGCCATTCTCGGCAGCATTGACATCGTCCTCGGCGAAATCGACAGATAACACAGCCCATTCAGCACGGAACTCGTATGGAATCCTTGCTCCAATCTTTTCTCGGCGATAATCTCCTGACACTGGTGATCTACTGTGCGCTGCCGCTGGTGTTCATCCTGCTGTACGCGCTGCTTGCCATTCTTGGCGAGGTCAAGATCTCTGCGTGGATGCAGGACCGTCTCGGTCCCATGCGCACCGGTCCCTACGGTGTCATTCAGCCCATCGCCGACGTTTTCAAGCTGCTGCAGAAGGAGGACATCACACCCGCGCAGGCGGACAAGTTCCTCTTCAACCTGGCCCCGTTCCTTTCCTTCATGGCGGCCTATGCGGCGTTTGCGGTGATCCCGTTCAGTTCGCAGTACGTCGGAGCCGACCTCAACCTCGGCGCGTTTTACCTGCTCGCCATCGGGTCGCTGAACGTGGCCGCCATCATGATGGCGGGATGGGCGTCGCACAACAAGTACAGTCTGTACGGCGCCATGCGGTCTGTCGCCCAGATCGTCAGTTACGAAGTCCCGGCAGCGATGATGCTCGTCATCATCGTCATCTTCGTCGGCAGCCTCAACCTGCAGGACATCATCACCGCGCAGTCCGGTCCCATCTGGAACTGGTTCGTTTTCGGCGGGCCGAAAGCCGACGTGCAGCTGGCGAGCGGCGAACTGCTGCCGGCATCGTGGGTCAATCTCGTGTACCTGCCTTTCTTCCTCGCCGCCTTCGTGATGTATTACATCACGGCGCTGGCCGAGACCAACCGCACGCCCTTTGACATCCCCGAGGCGGAATCCGAGCTGGTCTCAGGCTATCACACCGAGTACAGCGGCATGAAGTTCGCGATGTTCTTCATGTCCGAATACGCCAACATGTTCCTCGTCTCCGCGGTGACCGCGATACTCTTTTTCGGTGGATGGAACAGCCCCTTCGGGGTGTATCTCGGCGACGCCTTCGACGCCGAGTGGCTGGTGGCGCTCGAGCAGTTCGGCTGGCTGGCGCTGAAAGGTCTTTTCTTTGCCTTCGTCATCATCTGGCTTCGCTGGACGCTGCCGCGCCTGCGCGTCGACCAGCTCATGTACATGTGCTGGAAAGTGCTGATACCGTTCTCCTTCGGCATCGCACTCATCGTCGGATTCCTCGTGATGGTTCTCAATTAAAACGAGCGAAAGAACAACAGGCTTATGAACGGCTACTTCAAAGATATCTACGACGGCATCGCCACCGCGCTGGTGGGGATGAACATCACCTGGAAGCACCTTTTCACGAAGTCGGTGACCATACAGTATCCCGACGTGAAAAGGGAAATGCCCGAGCGGGTGCGCAATCGCCTCTACGTCAACATGGACGACTGCATCGGCTGCGACCAGTGCGCCAAGGCGTGTCCGGTGAACTGCATCACCATCGAAACCGCGAAGTCGCTTCCGACCGAGGATCTCGGTGAGACCTCGCAGGGCAAGAAGAAAAAACTCTGGGTGACGAAGTTCGACATCGACATCGGGAAATGCTGCTACTGCGGGCTCTGCGTCTATCCCTGTCCCACGGTGTGCATTTTCATGACCGATGTGTTCGAATTCTCGGAGTACAATCGCGACGACCTCATTTACCACTACGCCACGCTTTCTCCCGAGGAAGCCGCCGAGAAAACCGCGAATGCCGAAAAGGCAAAAGCGGAGGCGGAGGCCAAGAAGAAAGCGATGATGGAAGCGAAGAAAAAGGCCGCCGCGGAAAAGAAAGATGCCGACAGCGACTCTTCTGACAGCGCGCCCGCCGCGGCGAAAAAGCCTGCGGATGCGCAGGAGAAGCCTGCGGATGCGCCCGAAAAGACAGGAAATGACACCGAAACCACGGAGAACGGGTAATCGGCGAATCCGCGGCGCCCGTGAGCGTCGCGGGAACGTCTCATAACCATCAAGCGTGAGCCAATGGAAATTTCGATTCTCTTTTACGTATTCGCTGCCCTGACGGTGGGCTCGGCCTTCGTGGTCGTGTTCTCCCGCAGTGTTATTTACGCGGCATTCTCGCTGCTGTTCACCTTCATGGGCGTGGCGGGACTGTACGTCCTTCTCAGCGCCGATTTCATCGCGGTCGCGCAGATCATGGTGTATATCGGCGGCATCCTCATCCTGCTGGTCTTCGGTGTCATGCTGACGCGCAAGGCCACCGACGTGGAGGTGCGCAGCGGAACCGTGCGAACCCTTCCCGCCCTCATCATCGCGGGCATCGTCATCGGCACGCTGATCCACGCCTTCACCAGCGCCCAGTGGCTGCAGGTGGAGGGCGTCCCTGACATCGAGGGCACGACGCTCGAGCTCGGCGAACTGCTCATGACGACATTCGTTCTCCCGTTTGAGGTCGCCGGCATCCTGCTGCTGGTCGCCGTGATGGGCGCCGCACTGATCGCGCGCCAGGAGGTGAAGTGACATGCTTGACATCGGACTGACTCATTTTCTCGTCGTCAGCGCCATCCTGTTCGGACTCGGTGTTCTTGCCCTGACAATCCGCCGCAACGCGGTGCTCATGCTCATGGGTATCGAGCTGATACTGAACTCGGCCAACATCAACCTTATCGCGTTCTCGCGCTACCAGCATCTCAACCTCGAGGGACACGTCCTGGCGCTGTTCGTCATCATTCTCGCTGCCGCGGAAGCTGCGGTCGCACTTGCCATCGTGCTGCACATTTACAAAACCAACAACACCGTCGAAGCCGATCGCATCAGTGACCTGAAGGAATAATGATTCGCAATCTTCAATATCGCCGCGTCTTCATCATGCTACTCTGCGCAGGGGCGATGTTTCTCGCCATGGCGTCATCCCTGCATGCGCAGAAAGTCACCTATCGCTGGAATCCCCAGGGCATGCTCGTGATCGGTGCGGAAGGCGGGACGACCAAGTATTTCGGTGAGTTCACCGATCAGAATTTCGGCTGGGTGGGGCAGGGGCATGCGAAGTACTTCATCCTGCCGGAGCTGGGCATACAGCTGAACGGCGGCATGGGATCGTACGTGTACAATCGTCGTCTGCGTGACGAATTCAAGGATGCGTACGTGCGGCAGTTCTACCGCGATCCCCGGCTGCTCGGGCTGACAGAGTTTCCCGAGGACTTCGACGAGAACGCCGCGAACGACGATGGGATGCGCAGGCAGGTCATGGAGACCGACAAACTCTGGTTCGTCGAAGGACGCGTGATCATCAACCTGTTCCCGCAGGGGTGGCTCAATCCGTATCTCTCCGTCGGTGCGGGCCTGATGCGCTACGAGAACGAAAACGTCAACACCACGCTTTCGAACGGGGATCCGCTGCTCAACGTGACCTTCGGCGAGGAACCGTTCACCGTGGACACACCGGGCGGACTGGTGACCAGGGCCTCGACGCTGCCCGCGGACGCGAACACGCTGCCGATCATTCCCGTCGGCATGGGACTCGATTTCCTGATCACCGAACAGGTCGCGTTCAACGCCGACCTTTCCTACCGTTTCCTGCTCGGTGACGGCAAGGACATGATGGACGGCTTCGGGAAAATCGTGCAGGAAAATTTCAACGCCGCCGGCCGCGTCGACCGCACGACATCCACCGAGAACGCCGATTCCTGGGGCAGCTTCACCCTGGGTGTGCAGATCTACCTTTTCGGACACAGCGATCGTGACGGGGACGGCCTGAGTGACACCTTCGAGGAAGGCATCGGCACCGACCCGCTGAACCCCGACACGGACGGCGACGGTCTGACCGACGATGAAGAATATGAAGTCTACGGCACCGATCCCCTGAAAACAGACACCGATGACGACAGGCTGACCGACGCGGAGGAAGTCGCCAAGAACACCGATCCCCGCAAGCCTGACACCGACGGTGACGGACTGACGGAAGGAGAGGAGTTCGCGCACGGCACCGATCCCTTCGACACCGATTCGGACAAGGACGGCCTGACCGACGGGGAGGAGGTGCA
>CAJXSA010000304.1 GCA_913060595.1 uncultured Ignavibacteria bacterium | reverse complement strand
GGGAGGTCCGCTCCCAGCCAGGTGACGTCCCAGCCGCTCATCACCGCGATGTTCGCGCCGATCAGCGCGCCGAGTTCATGCGCCTGTCCCTGCGGTGTCGACACGATCAGGGAGGGCGCGTCCGCCGGCGGCTGCGCATCGTAGAGCAGGTTGGTCAGCATGTTGCGCACCGCGGCGGTGGCGACATGCTCATGCGCGATGCGGATGCTGCCGTCTTTCCATCCACGGCCGACGTCCTCGACGAAGGGAAGGATGACCTCCTCGAGCAGCACGCGGTGGGAAAACAGCACAGATCCTTCGACCAGGAGGCGTTCCATCCCTGTACCGTCCAGCTTCTTCGCAAGAGCGAGCAGCTGCGCGCGCATGCTGCGCTGCGCCGACTCCGCATCTTCTGCATCCGCGGTTTCCCGCTTCCTGCCTTCTTCTCCTTCGAGCAGAAGGCGCAGCGCATCCGTGGTCATGCCCGCGATGGAACCGATGGGATACCCCGCCTCGGTAAGCTTGCGCAGAAGACGCAGATGCTCCACCTCTTCATTACTGTACATGCGGCGATTGCTGTCCGTGCGCTCGGGATCAACGACTCCGTATCGCTTTTCCCAGGCCCGTATGACATACGGCGAAAGTCCCGACAGCCGTGAGGCTACTTTGATGACGTATTTTGCGTCTTGCATGGCTCTAATCTATGTTTTGTCTCAAAAAAATTCAATAGAATTCAAAAAAACATGTCGTTTTCGACACTTTGAAAAAATAATGTCTAATTATGGAACCATGTTTCTTAGACATTGGTTTCATTTATCGAGACACGAAACAGCATTCATCATTTCACATACATTTTCCAGGAGGAAAGACCATGAAAACTCTCACATTTGCTCTCGCCGCTCTCATGATCACATTCGCCGCCCCGTCCGCCCTGCAGGCCAACGGCAAAAACGAGGCACCTGCAAAGAAGGACATCGTTTCGGTGGCCCTGGAGGCAGGATCCTTCAAGACGCTTGCCACGGCGCTGACCGAGGCCGGACTCGTCGACGCCCTGCAGGGCGATGGTCCGTTCACCGTGTTCGCCCCGACGGACGCTGCTTTCGCGAAGCTTCCGGAAGGAACGCTTGAGAAGCTGCTCTCCGACAGGGAAGCGCTGAAGGAGGTTCTGCTCTATCACGTGGTGAAGGGGAACGTCTCTTCGAAGCAGGTCGTGAATCTTGACAAGGCGACGACGCTCGCAGGCAAGGATGTGCGCATCGCCATCGATGGAGGCAAGGTCATGATCAATTCCTCCGAAGTGACCACGGCGGATGTCGCTGCGTCCAACGGCGTGATTCACGTCATCGACGAAGTGCTCATTCCCTCGACAATGAAGTCCGAGAAGACCATGTCTTCGAAGGGCGGCTGCAACTGATCGTCAGTTTAAACACGAAGCACACCGACAGCTGACTGACGATACAGACGGCGTCCCGTACCATGAGGCGGGACGCCGTTCTCCTTTTCAGCGCAGCAGCAGCATCGGCCGGCGGAAACGCCTGCCGTTCACCCGCAGCTCGGCGAAGTACACGCCCTGCGGGAGTCCTGCGGAGACGAAGCGCAGGCGATGCTCACCGCCGGACGTCCACTGCGCCTCCTTCAGGATGCGCACGCAGCGGCCGGCCGCGTCGTACACCGCGAGGGACATGCGAGACGCAATGGGGAGGCGGACACGCAGCGTCGTTTCCGTGGAAAAGGGGTTGGGAAAATTCGCTTCGAGCGCCGGAAGCGCGGGCAGCGGCGCATAGCCCAGACCAGTCACGCCGTCCCATCCCGCGAGGCGCGCCATCAACCACCAGAACGCTTTGCCTTTCTGCTGACAGTTCAGGCACTGCGAATGCGCACAGGAGCATTCGCCGCAGGAGCCGGGATTCCGTGCGCACCATTCCTGCGCCCAGTTGCGGCGCTTGCCTTCCGCGTCGATGTAATCGCAGTTGTCGTTGGCGTGGAGATCGAGAAAATAATTGCCGTCCGGGTCGTAGCTCTCGATATCCGCAAAGTCGAAGAGAATCTTCCCGTTCGCGCGGCAGAAGGCGCGGATCTGCTCATTGCGCAGATGCAGGTTCCCCTCGCTCCCGCTGCCGTCGAGATGTCCCGTCATATACACGAAGGCGACGTCGGGGTAATCCCGCTCCAGCGCTGCCATGGCCTGCAGGTATGTGTTGATGCCCTCGACGGTGTTGTCGGAGCAGCCGCCGCACCATGACCACATGATCATGTTGCGGTCACAGCCCGAGCGGTCGAGCAGGGCGCGCGTCGCGCGTTCCCAGCCGAGGTCGCCGTTGTGACCGAGATCGCCGGAGGGCGTGCGGTCATGCAGGGAAAGCGCATCGCCGCTTCCGTCGGTATTGAACGTATACGGCGACCCGCTCTGCTGCCGCAGAAGCTGCATGCCGGAGACGATCTGGCTGCCGTGCGACGTGTGTCCGTAGGAAAGCCGAAACTCCCGCTTCGCCTTTTCCACGAAGGAGATCGGGACCGCGGAGAGGTCCGTGCACCCGTGGTCGACGATGACGGCGTTCTGGCCATACAGGGAGGAGGCGAGAAAAACGGTGAGCAGGGAGAAAAGGAAGAGCTTCTTGCGCATTATTCACTATCCGGCTGTGGAGGGATGTGGAATAGTACGCAACGCAGGCACAGAAGACAAGATTATCCTGTGCATGCATACAAAAAAGCCGCATCCCGGGAGGGATGCGGCTGCTGCACGACCGGCCGAAGCCGGATCATGTATAGACGGGGCTGATTACCAGCGGTCGTTGCGCGGCTTGGCTTCGTTCACCTTCATGGTGCGTCCCATCAGGTCGCTGCCATTGAGGGAGCTCATGGCTGCCTGCGCCTCATCGGCGTTCGGCATCTCAACAAAACCAAATCCCTTGGAACGGCCCGTGGCGCGATCGGAGATCACATTGGCTTCTGCGACTTCACCGAAGGAACCGAAGGTTTCTTTCAGCATGCTGTCAGTGACATCGTAGGAGAGGTTTCCAACGTAAATATTCATGTTATCCTCGAAAATGCGTGCTGCGAAAAAATAAAACGCCATCGGGGGTCAAGCACGCGAAGAGCACGACAGCGCGAAACCGTAGGTCGGTTTCAGTGAAATTGATATCAGGTATCATCCTCGGATGTATCATCACGGTCGGCATTGTCGCCATCGACGGCGCTATCCTCCGTGGACGTCTCGGAAGCGGCATCAGGATCCGTGTTTTTCAACATCTTCTTCTGACGCTTTTCTTCTTTCTTCTTCTTTTTCGCCAGCTCCCTGCGGCGTTTTTCGTACTGATAATTCGTTCTGGCCAAGAGGCAATCTGATTCGTGAAACGAGCCGGAAAAGAATCGGAGTAAAGACTGCTCTCGGGAAACGAATGCGAAATGCGATTTCTCGCGCGTGACCGCTGTGGCGGCCTGCAATCGGCGGGCAAATCAAAACCGATCTGATATACAGCATACAAGGTAGAACATTTTTGTGCAGGATGCAACAAAATTGCATGGAATGCGGTCGGTAAATTTTCATGCCCTGAAACCCGTGCGCGCGGAGGAAATACCTCTTTCTCCGTATGTTGCAGGCGGCAGGAAACAACACAGGCAGGAGTCGTGACGGAAACATTATCATCAGCAGAAGAGCACGCGCCGCGGCGCGTCGTGGTCATTGGTGCCGGAGCAGCCGGATTGATGGCCGCGCTGTTCGCGGCGCGTGAAGGAGCCGAGACGCTGCTGCTCGAGCGCACGCACGGCGGGGGAAAGAAAATTCTCATCAGCGGCGGGGGACGCTGCAACATCCTGCCCGCCGCACTCGACGCGCGGCGCTTCGTGACGGACTCCTCCGAAAACAGCATGCGCAAAATGCTGCGCTCCTGGCCCCTGGCAGAGCAGCGCCGCTTTTTCGAAGACGACATGCAGCTGCCCCTGGTCGAGGAAGAAGGCACGGGGAAGCTTTTTCCCGTCACACAGCGTGCGCGGGACGTCTACGAGCGGCTGCGTGATGCGGGAGTGCAGGCGGGTGTGGATTTCCGCGGCAACACTTTCGTCGAGGATGTGCATCCCACCCGTGATGGCTGGCAGCTGCAGATCGCCGGCGAAGCTGCGATTGACTGTGACCGCGTCATCGTGGCGACCGGCGGCTGTTCCATACCGAAAACCGGAAGCGACGGCAGCGGCTTCACATTCGCGCGCGCGCTGGGCATTCCACTCCATACGCTGTATCCCGCACTGACGCCCGTCACCTCCCACAATCCTCTTTTCACCTCCCTCGCAGGCATCGCCGTTCCCGTCACGCTCACCGCGGTGGACGGTGCGCGACGGGCGGAAGCCCGGGGCAACCTGCTGTTCACGCACCGTGGCTACAGCGGTCCCGCCCTGCTCGACGTCTCGCATGTCATCGTGCGCGCGGCGGAGGAACAGCGGCAGGACGCACGACTCCTGGTGCGATGGACGGAAGAGACAGAGGAGCAGTGGCGGACGCGGCTGCAGGCATCCTCTTCCGGCAGCGTGCTCTCCCTGCTGCGGCGCATCGTTCCGGAGCGGCTCGCGGTCGCGCTGTCTGCGGCCGCGGATGTTGCGTCCGATCGCACGCTGCATCAGCTGCGGCGGGAAGAACGCCGTCGCCTTCTCGACGTCATCTTCCGCTGTCCCCTGCCGTGGAACGGACACGAGGGCTACCGCAAGGCGGAAGTCACCGGCGGCGGCGTGCCACTCTCCGAAGTGCGTCCCGCGACCATGGAAAGCCGTGCCCATCCCGGACTGCATTTCTGCGGCGAAGTGCTCGATGTGTTCGGGCCCATCGGCGGG
>CAJXSA010000303.1 GCA_913060595.1 uncultured Ignavibacteria bacterium | reverse complement strand
TTCGACTGAGACCGTGACCGTCGACCGCCGCATGCGCACTCCCGGATCGGGGATGCTCCGGGAAACAACCGCCTGCGTGCGAAAGCAGCGCGTCCCTTCGGCGCGCCACATCATCAATCATGATTAGGGAGAACATGATGCAGAACACTTCGTTCGAAGACGCCCTGCAGGCCTTGCGCCATCATTTCGGGTACGAACAGTTCCGTCCGGGACAGGATGAAATCATCCGCACGATTCTTGAAGGAAAAAACACCGTGGCCGTCATGCCCACGGGCGGCGGCAAATCCATCTGCTACCAGATTCCGGCCGTGCTGTTCGAGGGACTCACCATTGTCATTTCCCCGCTGATTTCCCTGATGCAGGACCAGGTGGCCGCGCTGGATCAGGCGCGCATCCGCGCCACCTACATCAATTCCATGCTCGACTACCAGGAAGTGATCACACGGCTCGACAAGGCGCGCAACGGCTGGTACAAGCTCATGTACGTGGCGCCCGAGCGCTTTGAAAGCCGCACCTTCGTCGAGCGCATGAAAGGCCTTCGCATCGCGATGTTCGCCGTCGACGAAGCGCACTGCATCAGCGAATGGGGCCACGACTTTCGTCCCAGTTACACGCGCTTGAAAGAAGCGCTCGAGCAGCTCGGTCGTCCGCAGATCGTCGCACTCACCGCGACGGCGACGCCCGACGTGCGGCAGGACATCCAGCAGCAGCTGGCGCTCGAGCAGCCGGAAGTGATTGTGCGCGGCTTCAACCGTGAAAACCTCACGCTGCGCGTGATGCGCGGCGTCAACAAGCGTGATGAAATTCAGCGTATCTGCGCGGGCGACGACTGCGGCATCGTGTACGCCGGCACGCGCAAAAGCGTGGAGGAACTCGCCATGATGCTGCGGCAGCATGCCGTGCCCGCCGAGGCCTATCACGGCGGCATGCATGCGACCGAACGGCAGGAAGTGCAGAAGCGCTTCATGGACGGCCGCACGCGCGTCATCGTCGCCACGACGGCGTTCGGCATGGGCATCGACAAGCGGGACGTGCGCTTCGTCGTGCATCACGACATGCCGTCGACGCTGGAGCAGTATTACCAGGAAGCCGGGCGCGCGGGACGTGACGGCAGGGAAAGCGTCTGCACGCTTCTCTATCACCCGAAAGACCGCTCCCTGCCCGAATTCTTCATACGCAACACCTTCCCCGACCGAACACTGATACAGAAGACCTACGCGCAGCTGCATCAGTTCGCCGGCAATCAGCTCGGGCAGTCCTTCGACGGCCTGGTGGCGCATACCCCCGCCTCGCTGGCCGCGCTGCTGGGACAGACCTCCGAGGCGGCCGTGCGCGGCGCACTCGACGTGCTCGAACGCTCGGGCTACATACGCCGCATCACAGAGTCTTACAGCGAATCCTCGGTGCACTTCCTGCTTTCACCCGAGCGCATGCGCAGCTGGATGATAGAATCCGCCCCCGCCGACCTGCAGCCGGTCACCGTGCAGCTGCTGCGGGTGGTCGGCGGCAGCGCCTTCTACGACCCCGTCCCGCTGTACCTCGATGAACTCTCACAGAAAAGCGGCTACAAGGTCGAAGACCTGATGCCCGTGCTGCGCCGTCTGCATGAGGAACGCATCATCGACTTCACCGCCGGGCGCCGCGGCAGCGGCATCGCCCTGCTCGGGGAGCGCGTGCAGTCGCAGGACCTGGACATCGATTACGGCAGCATTCAGAAGCGCATGCGGCATCAGCTCGAGAAGCTGCAGGCCATGGAGCATTACATCACCGGCGCGGCCTGCAGGCGCAACATCATCCTCGAGTATTTCGACGAGGAGGGCGTGACCGGCGTCTGCGGCAAATGCGACTCCTGCACATCGACAACCATCGACGTGGCGGAAGAAACCGGGCAGGATCTGTTCGACCGCTACCACGCGCTCATCCTGCACTGCGCCGCAGAGACCGGCGGACGTTTCGGTCGCACGACGCTGGTCGACGTGCTGCGCGGCGCGCAGACACAGCGCATCACGCAGTTCCGCCTGTACGAAGCCAGCTGCTACGGGAAAATGCGCAGCGTGGACAAGCGGCACGTGATCGAAACCATCGACGCGCTGATCGGACTCGGCTGGCTGGCGAAAAGCGACTCCCTGCGTCCCGCGGTGTATGTCACCGAAGTCGGACGCGCGCATCTCGGCTACGAGGTCACACCGATGGCGCTTCCCGCCCCGGGTGAAATCGCCGAAACCGGTGTGCGCGATCCCGTGCTGTACGAAGCGCTCAAGGCCGTGCGACGCCGACTCGCCGCTGCCGCGAATGTGCCTTCACACACGCTGGTACCAGACAAAGTGCTTCGCAACATGGCGAACGCGCGTCCCACCACCCGCGAGCAGGCGCTGGCCATCGAGGGCATGGGACCGGTGACCTTTCAGAAATGCGGCCGCGAACTGCTCGGTGCCGTCGAAGACCATCTGCACGAACAGGCACTCTCGAAAAGCATGGAAGCCAGCAAAGAGGCATTTGCCGATCTTCCCGCGGGCATGCGCACGACATGGGAAATGGCCGAGCGCGGTCTCGGGCTCGGCGATATCGCGCAGCGGCGCGGGCTGACAGAGGGAACGGTGTCGAACCATCTTGCGGACATGATACGACGTGGCATGCGTCTGCGCCTCGACGCACTCGTTGCGCAGGAGCATCAGGCGCAGATTCGCGGCGCCGTCCGACGGCTGCGCGATACGAATCTGAAGAAGATCAAGGCGATGTGTGACAGTGACATCAGATTCGCGGAAATCCGCATCATGCTCGCAGTCATCGAACGGGAGAAAGCCACCTCATAAAAAACACGGACACGCACCGTGCGCGGATTCCATTCGCTGCTTCAGGCGGTCAGCGCGCCGACAGGTACTGCACGCTGAACAGGGCACGCGCGTCGGTCCACACTTTTTCGACAGTGAAATACGGTGCGGCCAGGTGCGCGAATTCCTCGGGATGATACTTGTACGAGTATTCCGTGAGGATGCTTTCCCCGCTGCGGAAGGTGAACTGTTCTCCGGCCACATGCGCGACCTGTTCGCGCTTGCTGAGCAGGTGCATCTCGATGCGTCCCTCCGCGCCGTTGTACACCGCGCGGTGACGGAAGGTGTCGAGATCGAAATCGCCGTCGAATTCCCGGTTCAGGCGCACGAGCATGTTGAGGTTGAAATCCGCGGTCACGCCGCGGTCGTCGTTGTACGCCGCTTCCAGCGTCGCAGCGTCCTTTTTCCTGTCCACCCCGATGAGCAGTCCTCCGTCCTCTCCAACCACTTCAGCGATATGCGCGAGGAATTCCGCTGCCTGCGCGGGCGTGAAATTCCCTATGGTTGAGCCCGGGAAAAACACCACGCGGCGATCATGCGGCACATCGATCTCCGGCAGCTCGAAATCCTGCGTGTAGTCGGCCGGAATCGGGAAGATGTGCAGCGAAGGATACTCGCGGCGCAGCTCCCCGGCCGCGGCCAGCAGGTGTTCACCGGAAATGTCGATGGGCACATAGCCCGCGATGCTCCGCATGTGATCGAGCAGCAGGCGGATTTTCACGCTGGCGCCCGCACCGTATTCTATCAGCAGGCAGCGTCGTCCGAGCTGCCGGGTGATCTGTTCGATATTGTCGCGCATGATGCCTATTTCCGTGCGCGTGGGATAATACTCCTTCAGCGTGCAGATGTCCTCGAACAGCGTCGAGCCGATCTCATCGTAGAAGTACTTGCTCGGCAGCGTCTTCTGCGGCCGGCGCAGTCCCTCGAGCAGTTCGTCGCGCAGCAGCTGCGTTTCACGGTCCACGGTGTTTATCGTCTGCGTCGTCATATTCATTCCTCCAAATCCTTTGCCAGGCGTATGCCCATGAACTGCCAGCGACTGTGCGGCGGAAAGAAATTCCTGTAGCTGCTTCGAATGTGGTCGCGGGACGTTGCCACCGAGCCGCCGCGCAGGACGACCTGTCCGGACATGAATTTCCCGTTGTACTCACCCACCGCTCCCGGCGGAGGCACGTAGCCGGGATAGGGCGCATAGGCGCTGCGTGTCCATTCCCAGCTGCCGCCGAACATCTGCTGCAGTCCCTCGCCGTCCTCCTGCAAGGCGCGGGGATGAAAGCTTCCCTCGTCGGCGAACTGCCCGGCGAGCGAGGCTTCGGCGGAGGCGATTTCCCACTCGTCCTCGCCCGGCAGCCGTGCGCCTGCCCAGCGCGCGTAGGCGTCCGCTTCGTAGAGGCTGACATGCGTGACCGGGGCGTCCATATTCACGGGCATGAAACCGTGCAGGGTGAAATGATGCCAGCCCCCGTCGACCTCCTCCCAGTACAGCGGCGCCTTCCAGCTTTCCGCCTCCACGGTCGCGGCACCGTCGGACAGCCACAATTCGGCACGGCGGTAGCCGCCGTCCTCGATGAAATTCCTGTATTCACCGCAGGTCACGGGACGCGACGCCAGGGCGAACCCGTGCATGTAGCGCCGGTGGCGCGGTCCCTCGTTGTCATATGAAAAGCCGTCACCCTCATAGCCGATTTCCCGCAGTCCCGCCTCGAAGGTGTGCCAGCGCAGCGGCGACGTCGGCGGCGCGTCGTCCTCCCCGGCGCCGGACGGACGCCGGTACAGCGGCCGGAGGGGATTGACCGAAAGCACATGCTTGATGTCGGTGAGCAGCAGTTCCTGGTGCTGCTGTTCGTGGTTGAGTCCGAGCACGACAACAGGTGCGACCGCGCGCAGCGTCTCCGCGTCCGCCGCGGCAAGCAAGTCCAGCACCGCCGCGTCCACGTGCGCGCGGTAGGCGTACACCTCCTTCACCGTGGGACGCGAGAG
>CAJXSA010000302.1 GCA_913060595.1 uncultured Ignavibacteria bacterium | reverse complement strand
GAGAGCATGACCTGCGAGCGGCTGTTGCTCGTGACGAGTCCGCGCCACGGCAGGCTGCTGGAAACGTACGTTCCTTCCCATGTTGTTCCCCGATCCGCCGATCGGTACAGTGCACGGATTCCGGCGCAGTACAGCGTGCCGTCCGCCGCCTGATGCAGCGACCACAGCGCCCGGTGGATGCCGTTGATCAGCTGCCGGGTCCAGGACGTGCCGCCGTCGCCGCTGCGGTACAGGCCCCGGTCCGTCGCCACGTACACAGTCTTGTCATCGCCGTTGTCTTCGCGCATCGCCACGATATTGACGCTGCCGTCCGGCACCTCGAGCGCGGAGAACCGCTCCCAGCTTGCACCGGTATCGGTCGAACGGAATATGCTGCCACGGTTGTCCGCTGCGAGCAGGGCGCCGTCAGAAGGCGTGAATGCGACGATGGCGGTGCTGTCGGTCGCCCGCGCAAGGGGCAGCCAGTGCGCGCCGCCGTCGGTGGAACGGAGAAGCCCGTAGTCATGTGTAAGTGCAAAAATGCCCGACGACGCGGTCTCACGCAGTTCCTTGATCGCAAAGGGAATGAACACCGAGTCTGTCAGCGACCAGCTCGCCCCGGCGTTGGTGGAACGATGTATGCCGGCTGACCAGGTGGCGGTGATGTAGTCTCCGCTTCCCGGAAAGCAGAAGGCACGGATGGGACCGGCATGAATGCCCACGTCGCTCGCCGTCCATGTCACACCGCCGTCGCGGCTGCGCTTCAGCCTGCCGTCCGCGGCGGCGAACAGCGTGCTTGCCGTCGCGACATGCAGGGAGAGAAAGCGCCGCCTGATGTCCTGTTCCGCCGTGCGCGCCCAGTTTTGTCCCCCGTCTTCGGAAATGTACAGTCCCACGCTGCTTTCGGCTGCGAGACGTGCGCCGTCGATCTGATGCACCGCGTACACGTTCACGCCTGTCATCCCGGACACCAGTTGCCAGGTCATGCCGGCATCGGTGCTGATCGCGGTCGTGCTGTTGAGTCCGGCGAAGGCCGTCGTGCCGTCGATGACGGAGATCGAGTACACCTCGTTGTTGGGCAGTGAGGCGCCGACGACTTCCCAGCTGCTTCCTTCGTCCGTACTGCGGAGCAGTCCCTCGCGGTATGCGCCCGCGATCCAGTCGCCGTCTGCCGTCACCGCGATGTGATAGCTGCGCGCGGATCCGGGCACGGGTGTGACGCTGCGCCAGGACTGTCCGCGGTCACTCGAGCGGTGAACCTGGCCCCGTCCACCGACGAGCACGTCCCCGTTCGCGTCAAAAGCGATGGTCCGTGGTACGTCCACAATTGTGGTCTTCTCCCAGCTGCTGCCGTCGGTCGAGCGGTGGACGCCGTTCTGCGAGGCGGCGTACACCGTGCCGTCCGGCGCGCGTCGTATCAGGTGCACGCTCCCCGTCCAGGATTCGTCTTCAACGATGGCCCAGCTCGCCCCCGCGTTATTCGAGGCGTACATCGGACCGTCGTACATCGCCGCGAGCAGCCTGCCCCCCTCTGTCGCGCCAATGGCCTGCACCATTCCGCCGAAGGGTCCATCGAGGGATTCCCACTGGGCCGCGGCGGGAGAGAAGAAAATGACGAGGAGAAAAAGGGAAGCGATAATGCTGCGCATGATGTATCCCGGATGTCTGTGTGCGATGTCACGTGTGCAGTCAATATAACACACGACGCGGATGGCGGTTACAGAAAAGGGCGTCCCGTCGGTGAACGGGACGCCCTGAGTAATGCGGGGTGTCGCGGGAAATTACTCCTCGCCCATGAAGGGATATTCCCAGCGTTTGGGCGGATCGAAGGTTTCCTTCATGGTGCGCACGGACATCCAGCGCAGGAGGTTCATGGCACTGCCGGCCTTGTCGTTGGTGCCCGAGGCGCGTCCGCCGCCGAAGGGCTGCTGTCCGACCACGGCCGCCGTCGGCTTGTCGTTCATGTAGAAGTTGCCGGCCGCATTGCGCAGGCGGTCCGCCATTTTAATGAGGGCGTAGCGGTCCTGCGCCCAGATGGCGCCGGTGAGCGCGTACATCGAGGTGGTGTCGCAGAGCTCGAGCGCCTCGTCGAACTTCTCGTCCTCGTAGACAAAAATCGTCAGCACGGGACCGAAGATTTCCTCTTCCATGGACTTGAATTTCGGATCCGTCGTGACGATGGTCGTCGGCTCGATGAAATAGCCCTTGCTGTCGTCGTAATTGCCGCCGGTGATGATCTCGGCGTCGGAGGCGTTCTTCGCGTAGTCGATGTAGGCAGTGATGCTCGTGAACGCGGCCTTGTCGATGACGGCGCTCATGAAATTCGTGAAGTTCTCCGGGTCGCCCATCTTGATCTTCGCGACTTCGGCGGTGTACTTCTCCTTGAAGGCCGGCCAGATGGATTTCGGGATGTACATGCGCGAGGCTGCCGAGCATTTCTGTCCCTGGTACTCAAAGGCGCCGCGAATGGCTGCGATGGCGAGAGCCTCGGTGTCGGCACTGTTGTGCGCGAAGATGAAGTCCTTGCCGCCCGTCTCACCCACGATGCGCGGGTAGTACTTGTACTTCGCGATGTTCTCGCCGACGGTTTTCCACATGTCCTGAAACACCGCGGTGGAGCCGGTGAAATGAATGCCCGCGAGGTTGGGATTGGCCATGACGGGATTGCCGACCTTGCCGCCGGAACCCGGGATGAAGTTGACCACGCCCTTCGGCAGGCCGGCTTCCTCGAGCAGTTTCATCAGGTAATACGCCGAGTACACGGCGCTCGACGCCGGCTTCCACAGCGCCACGCCGCCGACAATGGCCGGGGAGGTGGGGAGGTTGCCCGCGATGGATGTGAAATTGAACGGGGTGACGGCGAAGACGAAGCCTTCGAGGGGACGGTACTCCACGCGGTTCCACATGCCCGCGGGCGAGTAGGGCTGATCTTTCATCAGCTCTGCCATGTAGTAAGCGTTGAAGCGCCAGAAGTCGATCAGCTCGCAGGCCGCGTCGATTTCCGACTGGAAGGCGGTCTTCGACTGTCCGAGCATGGTCGCCGCGTTGATGGTGGCGCGCCAGGGACCGGCGAGCAGGTCGGCGGCCTTGAGGAAAATGGCCACGCGCTGCTCCCACGGCATCACCGACCACTGCTTCTGCGCTTCGAGGGCGGCGTCGACTGCCATGGCGACTTCCTTTTCCCCCGCCCTGTGATACACGCCCAGCAGGTGGCCGTGATCGTGCGGAATGCGCATTTCCGCCGTGTCACCGGTGCGGATTTCTTCGCCGCCGATGATGATGGGTACTTCGATCTGCTGCGCCTTCAGCTCGGCGATCTTCGCCTTCAGCTCGGCTTTCTCCGGACTGCCGGGCGCGTAGGCCTTGATCGGCTCGTTGATCGGCTCGGGTACCTTGAAATAAGCGTTGGACATGTACTGACTCCTGCAATTCGTTTATCGGGAACACTGTTTGTCGTTCTCTTTTTCGCTTTCCCTGACGGTATGTCATTCCCCGCACGCGGCCATACAGCGTACCACGGACTCCAAAATTACGCATCCCGCCCGTGACAAAAAAATCCCGCCGGTACGATTTGACATTATGATGACAATATGTTAGTATGTTCGCAAATGTCCGACGGATGATGCACGGAACACGCATGAAACGCACCACGATTTACCTGGAAGCTGCGCTGCACCAGGCGCTGCGCATGAAGGCGGCGGAAACCCAGCGCAGTCTTACCGACCTGATCAACGAGGCGGTGCGGCAGCTGCTCGCAGAAGATGCGGAAGATCTGCAGGCGTTCCGCGACAGGGCCGCCGAACCGGTCATGGGCTACGAGGCCGTGCTCAAGGATCTGCAGCGCCATGGCAAGCTATGAACTGCTTTTCCGCAGATCTGCGCTGAAGGATTTGCGCAGGCTGCCCGCGCAGGATGTGAAGATGCTCTGGGCCACGATATCCGGGCTGCGCGAGGATCCGCGTCCCGCACAGTCGCAAAAGCTCACCGCGCGTGAGCAGTATCGGCTGCGCAAGGGGCGTTATGGCATCCTCTACGAAATCGAAGATATGCGCCTCATCATCACCGTCGTCAAAATCGCACAGCGTCAAGACGCCTACAGGATGAGATGACACATGACAGATGGCAGATGACAGATTGCAAATGACAAATGAAAAATGACAAATGAAAAAAGGAAAAATGGAAACTGGAATGATGGAAATATGTCTCCCGGCAGCATGATTCCATTCTTTTCAACGTAATGTCCTTCCATAGTTCGCATGAAGCATACGATCGCATCAACATGATTCAGAAACTCCTGACCCTCAAGCCTCGATCCCGCGGCTTTCATCTCGTCACGGATGAAATACTCGAGCAGCTGCCCGAACTGCATGCGGTACGCGCGGGTCTGGTGCATATCCATATCCTGCACACCTCGGCGTCGCTGACACTCAACGAGAACGCCGATCCCACCGTGCGCGGCGACTTCGAGCGATGGTGCAACGAACATGTCCCGGAAAACGCGCCGTATTACCGCCACACCATGGAGGGATCCGACGATATGCCCGCGCATATCAAGGCTTCCCTGCTCGGCAGCAGCGTCATGATTCCCGTGCGCGACGGCAGCTTCCTGCTCGGCACCTGGCAGGGCATCTACCTCGGGGAGCACCGGGAGCACGGGGGATCGCGGCGCATCGCAGTGACGGTTCTGGATGGAAGATGACAGATGGCAGATGGCAGATTGCAAATGGCAGATTGAAAATTGCATATGAAAAGATGGAAGAAAGGAAAAATGGAAAGATGCATCGAGGGGCATGTTTCCATTTTTCCTTCTTTCAATTTGGTAATACGTACTTAGATCGGACCAATTATTGTGCTATTTCCTCAACGTGAGTCGACTGTAACAGCTTTAATATCA
>CAJXSA010000301.1 GCA_913060595.1 uncultured Ignavibacteria bacterium | reverse complement strand
TAATGATCAAACCAGTCCATGGTCCTCATGATATAGTCGAGACGCGCAGGGTTTCGACGGTTGCCGTGTCCCTCGCCGGGATACCAGACCAGCCGCACGGGTGCTTTCCCGTGAAGCTTCAGCGAGCGGTACAGTTCCAGGCTCTGACTCGGATGCACGCGGGGATCCTCCTTGCCGTGAAGAATGAGTGTGGGAGTCGTGCTGCCGAGCGCCCACTTGACGGGACTGCGGTCCCAGATCTTCTCCACGTCCTCATGTGTCCATATGCCCCAGTGCACGTAATAATCCTCGTAGGGGATGTCAGTCGTATTGCGTTTGGAGATTTGATTCGACACGCCCACGAACACCACCGACGCGGCAAAGCGGGATGAGTGGCGGGTCGCAGCCCAGGCGGAGAAGTATCCGCCGTAGGATCCGCCGCCGATGCCGACGCGATCTTCGTCGACGAAGCCGTTGTCGATGACTGCATCGATGCCGTCGAGCACATCGGTGAACTCCTTCCCGGCGAGGTCGCCCAGTCCCATCTTTGCGAATTCCACCCCGCGTCCCGTGCTCGCACGGTAGTTGGGCATGAAGACGAAGTAGCCGCGTGCGGCCGCGACCTGTCCCCAGTTTCCGTAGGAGGTGACCCAGCCGTTGTGATACGCGGATTCGGGGCCGCCGTGGATGTCGACGATCAGGGGGTATTTTTTCCCGGGTTCATAATTCAGAGGATAGAGCAGGACGGAGGTGATGCGGAGTCCGTCGCGTGCCTCATAGGCGAATGACTCCTGCCGCGCAAGGCGCATGTCCTTCAGCCAGGGATTGGAGATGGTCTGCCGTTCCATGCGCTGCCCGCTGAGCGTGTACAGTTCGTTTGGATGCTGCGCCGTGCTGGCAGAAAACGCGATGACACCTTCTCCACGGGAAAAACTGCGGAAAATGAAGGTGTTGGGCTTGACAAGGACGGAGGAAGACGGCGCATCGAGCGGCTGCTCTCGCAGCGTCGTTTCCACACCCTCCTCGGCGGCGAAGAGCAGGGTTCCCGCATCCTTCCACGCGATATCTGTGACGGTGCCCTCGAAACCCTGCGTGTAGTTGCGCAGAGATTCGAACGGCTTCGGGGCCGTCACGTCAATGACGAAAACAGAACCTTCCTTCGAATCCCACACCGCAACGGCGGAAATGAACGCAAGGTTTTTGCTGTCAGGACTCCACGCAAAGCCGCCGAGCTTCCCGGGATTTTCAACGAGCTTGTTGAGTTCGCCGCTCGCGGGATCGAGCAGGTGGATGCGCTTGAACATGTAGGAGTGATCCACCAGGTTTTTCGGCGCGATGGCGGCGGCGATCATATTCCCGTCCGGACTCCATGCGAGATCGTAGGCGGAAACGCCCTCCGTCATTTTCCGCACCGTGCCATCCTCGAGGCTGCGTATATAAATGTTGAGGTCCGGGTTCAACTCTTCGTAGACCTCGGCATTGAATCCCATTTGTTCCAGGCCGCGACGCGCCGGATCACCCGGCTCGGTCGCAACGTAGGCGATTGCACTGCCGTCCGGGTGCAGAGAGTACGCGCGAACACCGGTCGAACTCATCGTGAGCGGGAAGGCTTCTCCTCCGTCGAGCCTGATGCCGTACACCTGCGTGCCGGGAAGGTCGTCGAAGCGCGCACGGAAGGTGATCATCGCGGCATCCGCGCTCCATCCGATGTCATACACCAGTTTCTTTCCCCCGATGTAGCTTCGCGTCTCACCGGTGCTGCGATTGAGAACGTGCAGGGTACGATAATCGGACCCCGGGCTCTCGCTGAACGGACGCGGCTCGAGCACGGTGTAGGCGATATGCCGGGCATCCGGCGATACCTTGACCTCGAGCACCCGTGTGATGTCGAAGATGTTGCGCTCGGTAAGCACGTCCTGCGCCTGGAGCAGGGGAGTCAGCGCGATCAGCAGCACGATCGCGAGCATACGTGACGTGTGTTTCATGTCTTCTGGCCGTTTGTTGGTGGAACAATGGATGTATCATGTAGAACAACACCGCAGGGGGAAAGCGTGGTTCCTGCGGAATCTTTCGCGGTGCGGACTTGTTTTCTAAATGCAATCTTGACAGTTTTGTACAGATTGAATTGAAAACAGCAAAGCAGACAGCAAAACACAGAGGTTTTCCATGAGCACGAACGATCAGGAGCTGGAAAAACTGACCAGCGGGGAGTACAAGTACGGCTTCGTGACCGACATTGAAATGGATACGGTCGAAAAAGGCCTGAGCGAGGATGTCATCCGCCACATATCTTCGAAAAAGAATGAACCGGAATGGCTGCTGGAATGGCGGCTCAAGGCATATCGCCGCTGGCAGGAGATGGAAGAACCGGACTGGGCGTTCGTATCGTATCCGAAGATAGATTACCAGGACATTTCCTATTACTCGGCGCCGAAAAAGCAGGATGCTCCCAAAAGCCTCGACGAAGTGGACCCCGAACTGCTCGCGACTTATGAGAAGCTGGGTATTCCGCTCAAGGAGCAGGAAATGCTCGCCGGCGTCGCAGTCGATGCCGTGTTCGACAGCGTTTCGGTCGCAACGACGTTCAAGGATAAGCTCATCGATATGGGCATCATTTTCTGCTCGTTCTCCGAGGCAGTGCAGGAGCATCCGGAGCTCGTAAAGAAATGGCTCGGTTCTGTCGTCCCTGCCGGTGACAATTATTTCGCTGCGCTGAACAGTGCTGTTTTCACCGACGGCTCTTTCGTGTACATCCCGAAAGGCGTTCGCTGCCCGATGGAACTGTCTACGTATTTCCGGATCAACAGCCTCGGCACGGGACAGTTCGAGCGTACGCTGATCGTTGCTGAAGAGGGCGCCTATGTCAGTTACCTTGAGGGATGTACCGCCCCGATACGCGACGAGAATCAGCTGCATGCAGCCGTGGTGGAGCTTGTGGCGCTCGACAACGCGGAAATCAAATACTCAACCGTTCAGAACTGGTATCCGGGTGACAAGGACGGTAAGGGTGGTATTTATAATTTCGTGACCAAGCGCGGCAAATGCGCCGGTGTGAATTCAAAAATCTCGTGGACGCAGGTGGAAACCGGATCCTCGATTACCTGGAAGTATCCCAGCTGCATACTCGCGGGAGACAATTCCGTCGGAGAGTTCTATTCCGTGGCCGTCACAAACAACCGGCAGCAGGCCGACACGGGCACCAAGATGGTGCATCTCGGAAAGAACACGCGCAGCACCATCGTCTCCAAGGGGATATCTGCGGGATACAGCCAGAACACGTACCGCGGCCTCGTCAAAATCGGGAAGAACGCGGAAGGTGCGCGCAATTTCTCCCAGTGCGATTCCATGCTCATGGGCGACACCTGCGGCGCACATACCTTTCCCTATATCGAGAGCAAAAATGCGAGCGCCCAGATGGAGCATGAGGCGACGACGTCGAAAATCGGTGAGGACCAGATTTTTTACTGCAATCAGCGCGGCATTTCCACAGAGGACGCCGTGAACATGATCGTGAATGGCTTCTGCAAAGAGGTTTTCCGCGAACTGCCGATGGAATTCGCTGTCGAGGCACAGAAGCTTCTCGGGATCAGCCTCGAAGGGAGTGTCGGCTGATTCCCGCACACGACGATGCTTGAATATGAATCTGATTATACACTGAGAATTATCGGAGATACACACGATGCTCGAAATTAAAAATCTGCATGCCGGCGTTGAAGGGAAGGAAATCCTCAAAGGCGTCAACCTGACTGTCAAACCCGGCGAAATACACGCCATCATGGGACCGAATGGCTCGGGGAAATCCACGCTCGCGGGTGTGCTCGCCGGCCGGGAGGCTTTTGATGTGACGCAGGGCGAAATCCTCTACCACGGGAAGAACCTTCTCGACCTTTCCCCTGAGGAACGCGCCTGCGAGGGTGTCTTCCTCGCGTTCCAGTACCCGGTGGAGATTCCCGGTGTCAGCAACACCTATTTTCTCAAGGCGGCGCTCAACGCCGTGCGCAAGTACCGCGGTGAAGAAGAGCTCGATGCGGTTGATTTTCTGGCCCTGGTCAAGGAGAAAATGAAGCTCGTGGAGATGAACCCGGCGCTGCTCAATCGTCCGGTGAACGAAGGATTCTCCGGCGGCGAGAAAAAACGCAACGAGATTCTCCAGATGGCCGTGCTCAATCCATTGCTGAGCATCCTCGATGAGACCGATTCCGGGTTGGACATCGATGCACTGCGTATTGTCGCAAACGGGGTCAACAAGCTGCACGGTCCGGATAATGCCGCGATTGTGGTCACTCATTATCAGCGGTTGCTGAACTACATCGTCCCCGATGTGGTACATGTGCTCGTCGACGGACGCATCGTCAAATCCGGCGACAAGGATCTCGCATTCCATCTCGAGGAGCAGGGGTATGACTGGGCGCGCGATCTCGAGGAACCTGCGGAAGCGCAGGCATAAGGAGCGTGCAAATGAAAAACGAACAGGCCCTGCAGACTATACGGACTCGTTTCGAGGAATTCGAGCACGGACTGAATGGTGCATCCGCTTCCCCTGTGCATGCGCACCGCAGGAAGGCCGTTGCCCGTTTCCTTGAACAAGGCTTTCCCACGATGCGCGACGAGGAGTGGCGCTACACGAATATTAACTCCGTACTCGAATCAGATTTCGCCTCCGCGCCTCGCCCGACACGTGTAGCGCTCGAGGCCATCGACGTGCCTGGCATGCTCTCCGGCGTGGAGATATCCGCGCGCATGGTGTTTGTTGATGGGCATTACATCGAAGAGCTCTCCACGACGGGTGAGGATGTTGACGGACTGACGCTTCGTCCCCTGTCAGCTCTGTTGCGTGAGGACGGATCACAGTTCCTCGAACGGCTCCTGAATATCGATGACACCGAAGAATACCC
>CAJXSA010000300.1 GCA_913060595.1 uncultured Ignavibacteria bacterium | reverse complement strand
ACTGGTCGATGATGATCTGCGCGCCGTTGACAAAATCACCGAACTGCGCTTCCCATATCACCAGGGCATCGGGACGCGAGACGCTGTACCCGTATTCGAAACCGAGCACGGCATATTCCGAGAGCAGCGAATCGTATGGCGTGTACTGCTGCTGTCCCTCGCGGATGTTGTTGAGGGGAATGTACTCCGTGCCGCTGCCGTAGTCGACCAGCACGGAGTGCCGGTGACTGAAGGTGCCGCGGCGGCTGTCCTGCCCGGAGAGCCGCACGGGAATGCCTTCGATGAGCAGCGAGCCGAATGCGAGGGCTTCACCGGTGGCCCAGTCCACCATGCCGCCGTCGAGCATGCCGATGCGTCCCTCGATGAGGCGGCGCAGTTTCGGATGCGGCGAGAAGCTGTCGGGGAAGCTGGTCAGCGCGCGCATGATTTCGTCGAGCGTGCCGCGTTCGACGCCGGTGTCCGGGCGATCGCCCACGGATTCCTCGATGGTACGGAATACATGGTCCATGTCCACGTCCGGGGGACCGGCTTCCTTCGTGCTGTCGAAAGCGCGTTCGATGGACTGGTGGAAGTACTCGAGCGCGTCCTCGGCCTCCTTGATGGTGATGTCGCCGCGGTTGACCAGCGCCTCGGTGTAGAGCTTCCGCACCGAGCGCTTCTCCTTGATTTTCGAGTACATCAACGGCTGCGTGTAGCTGGGATCGTCGCCCTCGTTGTGTCCGTGCTTGCGGTAGGAAATCAGATCGACCACGACGTCCTTCTTGAAGGCCTGGCGGAAGGCGAAGGCCAGTTCGATCACGCGCACGGCGGCCTCGGGATCCTCGCCGTTGACGTGGAAAATCGGGGCCTGCACCATTTTCGCAACATCCGTGGCATACTGGCTGGAGCGCGCGTCGATGGGCGAGGTGGTAAAGCCGATGCCGTTGTTGACCACGATGTGAATGGTGCCGCCGGTGCGGTATCCCTTGAGCATGCTGAAATTCAGCGTCTCGGCGACCACACCCTGTCCGGCGAAAGCCGCATCACCGTGGATGAGCACGGGCATGACCAGGTTGCGCTCGGCGTCATTCTTCACGTCCTGCATCGCGCGGGAGATGCCCTCCACGACGGGATCCACCGCTTCGAGATGCGAGGGATTCGAGGCGAGCGTTACGGTGAGCTCCTTGCCGTCCATGCTGCTGTAGTTGCCGTTGGCACCGAGGTGATACTTGACGTCGCCGGAGCCCTGCATGGAGTCCGGATCGAGATCGCCCTCGAACTCGGTGAAGATTTTCTCCATGCTCTTGTCAAGGATGTTGGCGAGCACGTTCAGGCGTCCGCGATGCGCCATGCCCATCACGACGTCCTCGATGCCGTGCTGCACCGCCTCGTTGAACAGGGCGTCGAGCACGGGAATCAGCGTCTCGGAGCCTTCAAGACTGAAACGCTTGTGGCCGATGTACTTGGTGTGCAGGAAGCGCTCGAACGCTTCCGCCGCGTTGAGCATGCCGAGAATGCGCATTTTCTTGGCAGTGTCCATCCACGTACCGCGGCTTTTTCCTTCCATGCGCTGCTGTATCCAGCGCTTCTGCGCAGGATCCTGTATGTGCATGTACTCGACACCGATGGTGCGGCAGTAGGTTTCGCGAAGGATTTCCAGCACGTCGCGCAGTTTCATGCGCTCGCGGCCCGCGAATCCGAGCGTGAGGAACTCGCGGTCGTAATCCCAGAGACTCACGTCGTACTGCTCGGGATCGAGCTCGGAATGCAGTTCCACCTCGTTCTGCAGGGGATTGAGATAGGCCTGCAGGTGTCCCCGCACGCGGTACATGTTGATCAGCTGCAGCACGCGCGCCTGCTTTTCGACCATGCCGTGCGAACCGCCCGGACCATCGAACTGCGGATTGATATCGCGCGTGAGCTTGATGTGGGGATAGGGGATTTTCAGGTTGTCGAAAATCTCCTCGTAGAAACCGTCCGCCCCGGTGAGCAGCTTGTGCAGCGTGTCGAGGAAAAGTCCGCTCTCCGCGCCCTGAATGACCCGGTGGTCGTAGGTGCTGGTCACCGTCATGGTCTTGCTGATGCCCAGCGTGGCAAGCGTGCGGGGATCGGCGTCCTGGTACTCCGGGGGATAGGCGATGTTGCCGATGCCGAGGATGACGCTCTGTCCCTGCATGAGGCGGGGAATGGAGAACACCGTGCCGATCATGCCGGGATTGGTGATGGTGGCCGTGGTGTCCTGGAAATCGTCGGGGGTGATATTCCCCGTGTTCACGCGCCGCAGCAATTCGTTGTATGCGGCGAAGAAACCGCCGAAATCATACTGCTCGGCCGCCTTGATGTTCGGCACGAGCAGTCCGCGGCTGCCGTCCTTTTTCTTCACGTCCACCGCGAGTCCGAGGTTCAGCTGTTTCGGCGTGATGCGGTAATGCTCGCCCTCGTGGTAGAGATAGCTGTGCATCATCGCCGGCATGGATTTCATGGCCTTGAGCAGCGCCCATGCTATGAGATGCGTGAAGCTGACCTTCCCGCTGACCGTATCCTCGAGGTAGCGGTTGATCAGGCGCCGGTTCTCTTCGAGCACTTTGACGGGAATGACGCGCGAGGATGTCGCCGTCGGCACCTCGAGGCTCTGCTGCATGTTGGTGACGATGATCTCCGCCGGACCGCGCAGCTTCTCCGCGCCTTCGGGCAGCGGAGTGCTTGCGCTTTTCGCCGCGCTGTCATCCTCCGCTGCGGCCTCGGGCGCTGGAGCCGCCCGGTGCATCGGCACGCTGGTGGGATGGTAGTCGGTGAAAAACTCCCGCCAGTGTTCGCTGACAGAGGAGGGATCCTGCTGGAACTGACGGTACATTTCGTCGATCAGCCAGGTGTTGGGACCGTAGACGAGGGACTGGTCTATGCTGTTGTCGGACATGGCTCAAATGCTCTGTATAGAGAAACGATGTTGTTTCCGATATGAAATGGTCGGATTGATACGCGCACAATGCTTCAAACTTCCGAAAAAGCGGGATAACGGCAAAATGCGCGGCGTAACGGCTGTCTGTAAAACACAATCCGCTGCGTTTTGGTTTACGACAGGGATAAAAGGTTTGTCCTGTTGCGCTGCGGTTGCTACATTTTACAATGCCGTTGCGGCGCACACCACTCTGCCACGAATACGAGGAAGCAATGCGCACATTTTCACGATGGTTTGTCGTTTTCACCGCCGCCGCGCTCGTCGCAGGCTGCGGACCGGAGAAGGAAGAAGAGAAAGGAGAAGACATGAGCGAAATGCCGACGCGTGAGGTGGTCAAGGAGCGCCGGGCGATGTACGCGGACACCGACATCGCGGTGGATCTCTCCCATCTGAGTATCCGCCAGCGCGCACTGATCGCGAAGCTGATCGAAGCGGGGAAGCTCATCGACCAGGTCTTCTGGCAGCAGGCGTCCCACGACGCAGTCGCCATTCGCGACTCCCTCGCGGCATCGGACGACCTTGCCGCGCAGGATTATCTCGCATACGTGAACATCAACTACGGTCCCTACGACAGGATTTTCGAGGGCGAGCGTTTCGTGGGACAGGGGCCCGCGCGCAAACCCGCCGGGGCGGGATACTATCCCGAGGACATGACGCGGGAGGAATTCGAGGCCTTTGTCGAAGCGAATCCCGATCAGAAGGAAGCGCTCGAGAGCCAGTACACCGTGGTCCTTCGCAACGGCGACCGCCTCGAAGCCGTGCCCTTCTATCATTACTACATGCAGACCGGGGAGATCGTGACAAAGCTGGAAGAGGCCGCCGCGCTCGCGGATAATCCCAGCCTGAAAAAGTACCTCGAACTGCGCGCCATCGCGCTCGCAACCGATAACTATTACGAAAGCGACATGGCGTGGATGGACCTCACGGGCAATGACATCGACGTGGTCATCGGTCCCATCGAGAACTACGAAGACGGCCTTTTCAACTACAAGACCGCCCACGAATGCGCCGTGATGGTCAAGGATCCCGAGGGCACGGCGGAACTGCAGATGTTCACCGAACACATCGACGCCTTCGAGCAGGCACTGCCGATAAAGGAAGAGTACAAGCGCGCGAGCGCCGGCTCGGGCAACGTGCTCGAAGTGGTGAACATCGTGTACTTCGGCGGCGATTTCCAGGCCGGTGTGAAGACCATCGCCGCCTCGCTGCCGAACGATCCCCGCGTCACGCAGGCAAAGGGCGGGAAAAAGCAGATGTACAAGAACATGATGGAGGCGAAGTTCGATAAAATCGTCGTTCCCATCGCAGAGCGCATTCTCGAACGCGGCCTGCGCGAATTCGTCGACCGCAAGGCCTTCACCAGCTTCGTGACGCTGCACGAGGTTTCGCACACGCTGGGACGCGCCTATGTCTACGGCAATGACGATCTCAGCGTCCGTCGCGCGATGAAGGAACGCTACTCAGCCATCGAGGAATGCAAGGCCGACATTCTCGGGCTGTACAACAATAAACTCCTGCATGAGGAAGGGATAGTGACCGACGTGCAGCGCATTCGCACCATCGTCACCTACGTGGCCGGACTGTTCCGCTCGCTGCGCTTCGGCGCGGAGGAAGCGCACGGACAGGCCAACCTCGTGCAGCTAAACTGGCTGCTCGAACACGGCGCCATCACGAAGAACGAGGACGGCACGCATGCCGTGGATTTCGACGTGTTCATGGATGTGGCAGAGAAGCTCGCCACGAAAGTGCTCACCATTGAGATCGAAGGCGATTACGACGCCGCGGGCGAACTGCTCGACACGTACGGGAAGATGACACCCGGCATCGAAGCGACCATCGAGATGCTCCGCGACATTCCCCGCGATCTCAACACGCGCTATGTCACCGAAGTGAACTGACCGCTGCGGTCCGGCCGACTGCCTGGTCCGGACTGATCGATATGCAAAGACCGCGT
>CAJXSA010000299.1 GCA_913060595.1 uncultured Ignavibacteria bacterium | reverse complement strand
GGATCGTGTCTCCCGCGTCATAGGCGGTAACGGTACCTCGGGCCATTCTCCCCGTGCGCAATGCCTCCGCACGAAGCAGCCAGTAGAACGCCGTGTCACGTCCCGATCGCACCACATTGCCGTGCTTCGTTCGCGGATCGAGGCTCTGCATACCGCTGCCCGTGTCAAAAACGAGTTCATACCGATCTATCTCCAGCGGGAGCGTGCCCGTGTTTGTCAACCGGAAATCAAGGTACACTGGATCCCGCCGTTGTACGGTTTCAACCGCCAGTGTATCCGGCGCGGTGATGCTGCATTCAACGCCCTCCTCCAGCGTGGTAATCACCAGAATCTGCCGGCAGATACTCTGATACACACCACCGCCGGCCTCCAATCGATAGAGAATGGTGTCCCGCACGACTCCGTCCGGGATCGGTGCCAGATCCAGCAGCCATGACACCGTATCGGAAGTGCTTGAGCGCAGGGATACCGGACCATATCGCGACTGCTGGCCCGGTTGGAGCCGGACATACCGGCACGCGGACAGATCGATTTCCGCTGTGCAGTCGAGAAGGATCGTGTCGAGTACCTGTTGCATTACGACCGTGGCTCGCAGAGGATCGGGCTGCCAGGTGCCGCTCTCTCCATCGATCTGGACGATATCGCCGCCGATCGGCTGGCATCGCAGGGCTTCGAGACCAGGCACGAATACATCGGTTTCACAGAAACTGAGTATTGCACCATGCTCATCCTCCCCGATCACCTGCACGCGCATCGTGCGATCCGCGAAGCGGTGCTCGGCGCGCGCCTGCCAGGAGACCATATGCGTGTCCCCCGGTGCGAGCGTGACTCCGGGCTGATAGCGCGCGGCGGGCGGCACGGGGATGCCGCCAATATCCCCGCCGAAATGGAATCCGAACTGCGCGACGGTAACCGGCTTGCTGCCGGTGTTCCGTACGCTGCAAAGCACAGGGAACGGCTCAGGTGTGTATCCATTTCCGCCGCCGTTCACCGCAAGGCGCTCCGGTGCCGTCACCGTGCAGGCGAGATCCAGCTCGCCGTATTCCTGGTATTCGATGCGGAGATAATGTTCGCAGGGTGAGGCCGATGGTGCGCCGGGAAGGGAAAGATCAGCATCCTTGAAATACGTCACCACATCCACCCACACGCCCTTGCCTGAGATAGTGGCAGTGTCGACGCGAACCGTCCAGGAAAACGTTGCCGTTTCCGAGGGGCCCAGAACCGATGCGCCGAGCGACTTCCGCGGTGATTGTGTCGGCGGATCGAGGAGGAGTCCCTTCGGTAGTGTAAGCACGCATTCGACCTCCCGTGCCCGGCGCTGCGGGTCGATATTGGCGACCTCCGCCGTGATAGTCATTCGGGCAGGATCCACATACGGCGGCTGCCGGACGATGCGGACGGTGTCGGTCATATTCACCGAACATTCCAGCAGAGCGCAGCCCGGCACACGGGTGCGAAAGAGGAACAGATCATTCTCGCCGCCCGCGTGGCGTGGCTGGATGGCGCGCAGGGGGGTAATGCTGTCTGCGTGCGCAGAAACGACACCACCGAAATATGTCAGATTCTGATTTCGAAGAAATCCGAATGGGCGAAAGTGCTGTGCTTTCGATATAACCGATCCTGATCCGTAAAAGATTGAATCAGAATTGACGTACTTGTCATCAACATGCCAAGGCCCGAGCGATCGGATTTTCTGGCCTGAAGGATCGAGGACCATAATCACCTCAGGTCCAGATATGGTATCAAGTGGCATTATCAGCTCTGATGATCGCACATCTGCGACTATACCATGGATCAGAATATCACCACAGACAAGATTGTATATACCAAAATATCTTGAATCGTGGCCATCAATCCGTGTGGGGAGATATGTTGAAAATATCGGGTCACCACCTCTTGATGGGATTTTTGCTAAAAAAGACGGCGGTGCCCCTGCGATAAGTGGATTCTTCAAAGCCAGTTGATTCGAGCTTGCCTGGCCACCTGTAAGGATGTTGCCATGATTGTCTATCGCAAGCGCCTCCAGATATACGCCACTTCCTAGTCCAGTAGTAAATATGAATTGTGAAAGTGCAGAGTCAATTTTTACGATTGCATGAATCAGATCCGGTGTACGCCATGAGTTCACCGCAGGTATTTGTACACCGTGATTCCTTAAAGCGAGGACTACATTTCCAATATCATCTATTTCCATCCGCAGTTGCATATTTGAATTATTGTGATTCTCGAAAAGATACGTACCATTTCGTACTTGCGTATAGTCGGAGGAGAGCTTTAGCAGCGCTGCAGCCTGCAAAAGACTATCTCCAGAGATGTTCTCGATGTGGAGTGAATCTTGAAGAGTACCAGGAGTCACGAACCATTGCTCATGTGCTGATACTCCAAGCACGAACACATTCCCGGAAGGATCAATTCTAAGACATTCCCCACCGAAAAATGTTGGTCCGCCCAGCCATGTCGCCGCTTCTAGCTCTCCAGTGCGACTTAGTCTGGTGAGACATGTTGCTGTCTTCCACGGGGTGCGTATCGCAGGCCTCTGTGATTGCACGGTCCCGCCCGTTATCGGAAAATCGGAAGATTCCGTATTGCAGAGGACATGCGTTGAGGCACTCGTGCCAAGGTCCATCTTTATCGGGTACCTTGCTGAATGAAATACACCATCAATAGGTTGCGGTTCCCCCCATTCATCACCTCTGCCTCCCAAATAGGTGGAAAACAGGATATTGCTGGCATTTTCATCCAGGCATGTCACATAACAATCCTGCTCCCACTTACCGCCTGCATTCGTTTTTTGATGAGGATTCACAAGTGGGAAATCGAGAGACGTCGTTATTCCAGCGATGTGAATATTCCCCTCGTCGTCAATTTCAATACCCAACTGGGCTTCGAGCCCGGAACCACCCAGATATGTATTGAACTCCGTCTCGATCACCTTCCTTTTTTCGAAGAAATTGCGATATGGTCGTGGGCGAGTAGTATCCGCCAGCACATACGTATCTCCCGATCGTACGAAGGCGTCGATGGTGCCATCTGATGAAACACCCGCGCCCTCGGTGAGATTCGTCGTGCGCATCCGTACCTGCCGGGGATCGGCACCCGCATGCAGAATCACCCGCTGCTGGAACGTTCCGTCATGTTCGCCATACTCGATGTCGATGCCATCCCAGACATTGACATAGCGCACACCCGCGAACGTCGGCACATCACTGCGCCAGCGCGTGCTGTCGCTGCCTCGATAGAAATTCGTGTGCGTCTCGATCCTGTCAGCGCCCTGGATGCGCATGTTTGGTGAAGGAGACACGAACTCGATGGTTGCGCATTCGTTCTGCCTGGGATTTCTCTCTGCGTTGTACGCCACATCGCCCAGGAGAATATCCATCGAGCGCTGCATCGGTCGATAGAGGCGAACGCCCTGCCGTGTGAATGCCGCCTTGTCCGTCCCGCGGATCACCCCGAAGTGCACTCCTTCACCCCACTGTCCCGCATTTTCAACGAAGTGCAGAGGAATGCGCAGTCTGGTCGCCGGTGGCGGATCGGACGCAAATCCGGTGGATACTGACAGAATGACGAAGCTGATCAGTGACGTGATGTATTTCATTGATGTCTCCGCATTGAACTGTTCGCTTGCATACTTCAGGAACGGAGGGGCGCCGGGAGCGCCCCTCCGCTTTCGCTCGACGGTTCGTGGTGTCGTGTTCAGTCTCAGCGTTCCCGGCTCATGCCGGTTATCTGAGGATCGTCAGCGTTCTCGTAACGGCCGCATCGCCGCTTCGGAGCCGCAGGACGTAAACTCCCGGACGAAGCTGCAGTTGTGATGGAGAGAAACGTACCGCCATATCGGACTGCCACATCACCCCGCGATACAATATCGCGGCTTTCCGTCTGAGTACATCATAGAGTTCGAGGACTGCATCCTCGTTTTTTCGACCAGCCACTGATACCTGCAACTCATTGGCGGCAATCGAGGCAGGCTGCGGCCAGACACCTGAAATAGTCAGTCCGGCGTCAGGGGTAGAACGCTCTCGTGCATGACGATCTTTTGCCCACGCAATACTCTGATGCAGGTTTGGCAGTGTCGTGCCCATGACACCGTCGTCGCCGGCCTGGTCATCAAACCAGAACACCGAGACCGCATCGGATCCCGCCGGCTGGACATTCGGTCGCGTCTGATGATAATTGCCGACTCCGGGTGCGATCATCTCGGCCTGAGTCCATTGCGGTCCGGGATTGGCCGCGTTCAGATCGTAAAATACATACTGACCGTAGATTTCCGTCGGCCGTGCGGGACTGCAGGGGCCGGTTTCGCCACCGCCTTCCCAGACAACCACACCCCGCGTCATTCCCGAGGGTGTGGAATTTGGCACACGAGCGACATCCGGATACGATGCCGCGGACAGCCCGCTGGCGAGGATGAACGGTGAGGTGAATTCCGGTACAATCCGTGTCGCCTGCGTGATGCGGTACCGATTCGTCTCGACGCGATGATAAAGAGGATAACCGGGATACTGATAATCCGTGTCCCATGCAAGGATGAAGCCTTGCTCGCCGGAGTTTCCGTTGTAAACACTGTCAGCACAGATCGATGGCTGACGAGAGTTTACACCGGGCATGCTCGATGTGATTTGCGTGTTCCAAAAACTCTGAATACCGCCATTCCATCTGTAATAGCCCGCCCATACGTCGTATGCTGAACCAGGCTGCGGTTGGATGGAATATGTATACAGAGCACAACTACGTGTTGCTGCAGAAATGTAATCCTGTATGCTTAAATCGTAATTGTCCAAATTCTGATAGGGGATCAGGTTTGCGTTGCTGCCATTATTTATATCGAATGCCCCCAAAACTAATCCCGATGTGCCCGGCGTCAAACTCGTAGTCATTGTGTAATACGTGCT
>CAJXSA010000298.1 GCA_913060595.1 uncultured Ignavibacteria bacterium | reverse complement strand
CGGCAGGGGGGGAGGACGCCGCTTCTATGGCGGCGATGAGTTTGGCGGCGGTGTCGATGCGGCTGTCATAGATGCGCTGCTTGTATTCGTCGGTCCAGCGCTCCTCTGCGATGGATTCGCCGGCGAGATGCATGACAGCGTCCGCGCCGTCGATGGCGGCGGCCCAGTCGTCATCATCCTCTCCGCTGAGCCAGCGCAGAACGTCCACGCCGTCCGGCAGCGCTTCCTCGGCATGTTTCGGGTTACGGGTGAGCGCGGTGACGTGGTCGCCGCGTCGCTGCAGTTCCCGGGCGACCCGGGAGCCGATCAGACCGGTCGCGCCGGTCATGACAATACGTTGGGACATGATGCGAAGTTCGGTAGTGAAAGAGTACCCCAAGATAACACCCTCCCGTCGGGAAATCATTCCCCGCGAGGGCGAAAAACTGGCGGGAGGCTGTTTGACCGGATTCGAGGCAAGTCGTACATTGAATCATATCCATTGTCTCAACAGCAGCGACAGATTCGCCATGATCGAGAAAATCCAGGAATTGCTCGGCAATGACGCCGATCATCTGCTCAACCATACCTGTAACACCGTGTCGAAGGATGCCCTGCATCTTCCCGGACCGGATTTCGTGGACCGCGTCTGGAAAGACAGCGACCGCAATCCCCGCGTGCTGGTGAACATGCAGCGCATTTACGGCCACGGACGCCTCGGGAACACCGGTTACATGTCCATTCTCCCCGTCGACCAGGGCATCGAGCACACGGCCGGCGCCTCCTTCGCGCCGAATCCGATCTACTTCGACCCGGAAAACATCGTCAAGCTCGCCATCGAGGGCGGCTGCAACGCCGTGGCCAGCACGCTGGGCGTGCTCGGCTCCGTGGCGCGCCGCTATGCGCACCGCATTCCCTTCGTGGTCAAGATCAACCACAACGAGCTCATGACCTACCCGAACACCTACGACCAGATCCTCTTCGGCAGCGTCGACCAGGCCTTCGACATGGGTGCGGCGGCAATTGGCGCGACCATTTACTTCGGGTCGGACGAATCCGACCGGCAGATCCAGGAGATCTCCGAGGCCTTCGAGTACGCGCACGAGCTGGGCATGGCCACCATCCTGTGGTGCTACCTGCGCAACAGCGGCTTCAAGAAGGACAAGGACTATCACACCGCCTCCGATCTCACCGCGCAGGCGAACCACCTCGGTGTGACCATACAGGCCGACATCATCAAGCAGAAGCTGCCGACCAACAACGGCGGTTTCACCGCCATCGACTTTGCCAAGACGCACAAGCTGGTGTACGAGCAGCTCAGCTCCGATCACCCGATCGACCTGACCCGCTACCAGGTGGTGAACTGCTACATGGGCCGCGCGGGACTGATCAACAGCGGCGGCGCCAGCTCCGGTGCCGGTGACATGGCCGAAGCCGTCGCCACGGCCGTGATCAACAAGCGCGCCGGCGGACAGGGACTCATCTCGGGCCGCAAGGCCTTCCAGCGTCCCATGGACGAGGGTGCCGCGCTGCTCAATGCCATTCAGGATGTCTATCTCTGTGAGGACGTGAGTATCGCCTAGTCACCGCTGTGCGGTGACTGCGAGGGCGACCCGCTGACGCGGCTCGCGCGAGGACTCAGAAACCCGATTCGGCCTGTGCCGGATCGGGTTTCTTCGTGCCAGGGATCGCCTCCGGCGATCGCATGGTATCATTTCGCACTCCTTCACGCGTGTCCCGCGCCAGCGGCGCGCGTATTTGCGTGCCTACGGCCCGCGTTTTTGGCCGCCTTCGGCGTCCGTACTTGTTCCGCTTCGCGGAACGTATTTGGGGTTCGCTCAGCGAACCCCGTTTTTTTTCCATGGGAATACGTTTGCCGAAGGCGAACAAATACGTCCGAGCGCAGCGAGGACAAATACATCCCGCGAAGCGGGATAACTGCGTTCCGCGAAGCGGAACAAATACCGTCAGCGCGTGGAAGGTGCGGGACGCGCCTTCTGCGCGCTGCGCAGACCGTACCCCGTCAGCTCCACGTACCCGCGGCCGCGGCGGCCGGGGGCAGTGACCTCCACGGCGCCTTCCCAGTAAGTGACGGCGAGGCGCAGCTCCTGGTCGCGCTGCAGAGGCGTGACGCGCAGCACGGTGTCCCAGGGACGCAGGGTGATGTCCCAGCCCGAGGGCCAGGTGATGCCGCTGTGCGGCGATGTCCATTCCTCCCGTGCCCGTATTTCGAAATCCCCGTATGCCAGGCGCCGCGTGCTCCCGTCCGGCGTGACGATGATGCCCGAAGAAGTGGTGTCTGCCTCTCCGCCCTCGAGACGCAGCTGATACAGCATGACCTCGCTGCCGTCGTCGAACTGCAGGGAAAACCAGTCCCACCCCGTCTGCTGCCGCGACAGCACGCTGGTGCTCCCCTCGCGGTCCAGCCAGCTCAGTCCTGTGACGTCGATCGTTTCGCTTCCGCTGCGGAGCGTCCCACGCGTGGTCAGCCGGGTGCGACTGTAGTAATACGAGGCGTTGCCCGCGGCAGCGCTCTTGCGGCTCAGTCCGCGATCGCCCTGCAGGACGCGCTCTTTCGCGGCGATCAGTGTCAGGTCGATGCCGATGCTGTTCTCTCCCGCCACGATGCGCACACTGTCCGGCGTGCCGTTCGCCTGCCAGTCTTCCACCCACACATGGAAGGGCGTCGCCTGCGCGCCCGCCAGTCCCGCCGCCCCGCGGCTGAAGCGTTCGAAGGCGTGGAAGCGCCCGCCGTCGATGTCGCTCAGCGCAAAATGCGCGAAGTACAGCTGCCGGCTGCGCCAGTCGGCGGAGTCCGCATTGCCTGGGGGCAGATCCGGTGCGAGCGCGTTGCGGAAAATGGTGAACTGATAGCCGAAACGCCGGCCGTCCTCCGCGGTGAGATTCCCCGTCCAGTACCACCACTCGGTTTTGAAATCGGGGTGGGGACCGTCGTCCGCGGGAAACGTGAAGTCGCGCGGCGCGTACGCGCGGGCATATCCGGCGGTATCCGGATTCGACAGCGCGGTGAGCGCGGAGCTGTCCGCTGAATCCTGCGTACTGTCGTCCCCGCAGGCAGTCGTCATCAGCACGAGCAGCAGCAGGGCGGTGATGTGCCGCATCGTCAGGACAGGCCATTGCCAGAGGCCATTCCGTGCGCGTCGTATGTGTCGCTTATTCCGCACGCAGGGCCTCCGCGGGTTTGACGCGTCCGAAGCGTATGGCGGGATAGATGCCCGCGAGCATGGCCGCAGCCACGGCGATGAGGAAAGCTTCCACCAGGTGCACCGGCTGCAGGTGAAGCGTGAGTGTCCAACCGAAGGAGCGCAGGTTGATGACGAAGATGAGGATGAGCGCCATGAGGAAGCCCACGGGGAGTGCGAGCAGTCCGGAAATCACGCCCATGATGCCGGTCTCGGTGAGAATGGCGCGCGAGAGCTGCCGGCGGGACATCCCGGTGGCGCGCAGGGTGCCGATTTCACGCGAGCGCTCGAGCTGCAGGGCCATCAGGGCGCTGAAGACGCCGATGAAGGCGACGACGGCCGCCAGCAGCTGCAGCGCGGCGGTGATGGTGAAGGTGCGGTCGAACACGGTAAGCGCGGCGTTGCGCAGTCCGCGATTGGACTGCACCACCAGCGGTGCGCCGAGTCCGGGCTGCGCGCGCAGCGATGTGACGACGCTGTCGGCATCGCGTCCCTGCCGCACGAAAGCGGCGACGGAGCCGATCTGGCGATCGTCCCACCAGCGGCGGTACACGCTGTCGGCCATGAGCAATGTCCCTTTATCGCTGGAATAATCGTAGTACACGGCGGCGACCGGGAAACTGCGCTCCCCGCGATCCGTGCGCAGGGTGACGGAGGCGTTTTCCTGATCGATGCCGTGCCTGTAGGCGAAGGGCTCGGAGACGATGACGGCACCGTCTTCCATGGACTGCCAGGTTTCCGCGCGACTGCCCGTGCGCCAGCGGAAGGGACGGCGGTCGGCGATGTCGTCAGAGACGGCCACGAGCTGGAAATTCCCGTAGCGGTCGGAAGTGAGCGAGAGTGTCCGCGCCGTGGCCACGCGGGCGACATCGGGATGTGCGGCGACCCGCTGCGCGAGCGCGGGGTCGGTGCCTTCGTTCTGTCCCGCGCCGTGAAAGGGCAGGGTGATGAAGATGTCCGCGCCGAGCGTGGTTGACAGCCAGTCCTCCACCGTCGCCCGGAAGGAACCGATCATGGTATTGACGCCAACGATAACGGAGACCGCGACCATCAGTGCGGCGATGGCCACCGTCGTGCGGCTGAGGGAACGGGATATGCTGCGCGCCGCCATGGCAACGGTGATGCCGAAGAGGTGGCGGAACAGCGGTACGCCCGCCTGCATGACGAGACGTATGGTGCCGGGGAGGAGAAAGGACACGCCCACGAGCATGAGAAACACCGAGGCGAAGCTCAGCGTGATGCTCGCATGCGGAATCGCGATCAGTGCGGCACTCACTGCGAGCATGGACAATCCCGTCGCCGTCAGCCGTGGAAGCGCGCTCCGCAGACTGTCTTCGAGTCCGACCCGCCGCATCACGCCCGCGGGACGCGAGCGCATGGCCTCACGCGCGGGCGCCAGCGCGGCGAGCAGGGAAGCCCCGATGCCCAGCGCGGCGCCCTTGACGAAAGTCCACGCCGGGAGGGCCACGTCCGTGGCCGTCATCGTGAAGTAGAGGTCGGAGATGGTGCGCGTCACCATGTCCAGCGCCCCGTTGCCGAGCAGCACGCCGAGCAGCAGTCCGAGAACGCTGCCGATACTGGCGAGTACCGCGGTTTCCGTCAGTATCATGACGGCGATCTGTCGGCGGGTGGCGCCGAGCGCGCGAAGGACGCCGAACTGTTCGCGCCGCTGCACGACGGAGAAGGATACCGTGTCGTAAATCAGGAACATGCCCACGACGAGTGCCAGCAGGCTGAGC
>CAJXSA010000297.1 GCA_913060595.1 uncultured Ignavibacteria bacterium | reverse complement strand
GGAATCTTGTTCGCGAATTCCACGAACGCGTTTTTCAGATCGTCCAGGCTCGCGTAGATGTCGAGATGCTCCGCCTCCAGCGTCGTCAGCACGGCCATGGTGGGGTTGAGCCGGAGGAAGGAACGGTCGTACTCATCGGCTTCCACCACCATGAATTCCCCGCTGCCCAGCCGCGCATTGGTTCCGCCAAAGGCATGCAGCTTGCCGCCCACGATGACGGTCGGGTCTTTCTCACCCTCGATCAGCACGAGACCGAGCATCGACGTCGTCGTGGTCTTTCCGTGCGTCCCGGCGATGGCGATGCCGTGATGCAGGCGCATGACCTCGGCGAGCATTTCCGCGCGGCGAATCACCGGTATTTTTCGCTCCACGGCCGCGATCACTTCGGGATTCTCCAGCGCCACTGCCGAGGAATACACCAGCACATCCACATCGTCGATGTTCGACGGGTCATGTCCCTCGTACACCGTCGCCCCGCAGTCTTCGAGATGACGGGTGACATCGGTCAGCGCAAGATCCGAGCCCGAGACCCGGAAACCCTGGTTGAGCAGGATTTCCGCAATGCCGCTCATGCCGATGCCGCCGATGCCGACGAAGTAAATGTGATGGATGTTCGCGAATTTCATGTGTATCCGTATCGGTTATTTCTTGTAGTCGCTTTTCAGCTTCTTGAGCACCTGGTACAGCTCTTTCTCGTGTTCGTAGTTTGCCACGCGCAGACGCAGGACACGACGGCGGCCGGACACTTTCATTTTCAGCACGGCGAAACTGCCGTCGTTGGGCTTGCGCCGGTCGCGCTTGAAAGAGATGCGCTCGATATCGTCATAGGGAATGCGGCGCTCGCGAAAGCGTGAGCGGAAAATCATGGCGTCGGCCGTCAGCACGAGACGGCGGTTGCGCACGACGCCGACCAGCAGCATCACGAGAGCGTGCACGATGAACGCGCCCACGATGTACACCACGGGATCCTTGAAGCCGAACTTCACCGTGTCGTCGGTAATGGTACCCGTGACAAGGATGTACATGACGAGAAAGGCCACGTACACCAGCAGCGTGATGTAGTAGAAGTCATGCCGACGTTTGAATACCTGTTCATGAATGGTCATGACCGGCCCTCCTTCTGTTCTGCAAGCCTGATCACCGCCTCGGCGATTTCGTACGCGGCACGGGGACGGCCCAGCGCAGCGGATGCGGATGCCATGCGACCCAGCACCGCGTCGTCGTCGAGCAGCGGGAAAAGGATTTCTTCCAGTTTTTCCAGTTCTTCGTCACGCAGCACGTGTGCGGCGCCTTTCTCTGCGACAGCCGTTGCGTTGTGGGCCTGGTGATCCGCCGCCGCATGGGGATAGGGCACGAGAATCGACGGCAGGCCGAGCACGCCGAGCTCCGCCAGCGTCGTCGCGCCTGCGCGGCAGAGCACAAGGTCCGCGGCGGAGTAAGCCAGATCCATTTCGTCGATGAAGGGACGGACGACGACCTGTCCCTGGTAGAGCGCACCGAGACTCGCGTACTGCGCGTGATCCCGCGTCCCGGTCTGCCAGATAAGCTGATACTCCTCCCGCACCAGGCGCGGCACCAGCGTGCGCATCGCACGGTTGATGGCCGCGGCGCCCAGGCTGCCGCCGAACACCAGCAGGGTGCGCCGTGAAGGATGCAGCCCGAAATGCACGCGCGCGTCGCCCGCATCGTGCCGCGTGAGACTCAGGCGCACGGGATTGCCGCTGAGCACCAGGCGCTTCGCCTGGGTGAGAAGGCGGGAACTCGATTCAAACGTCACGTGCACCTCGTCCGCATCACCAGCCAGCTTGCGCGTGGTGATGCCGGGATACTCGTTCTGCTCGTGAATGAGCGTCGGGCGGCCGGTCTTGGCGGCGACGTACAGCAGGGGTCCGCTTGCGAAACCGCCGGTGCCGACAACCACGTGCGGGCGACGCCGGCGCAGAATGCGCCAGGACTGCAGCAGCGAAACCGCAAGCTTGAACGGAAGCAGCAGTGTCGAGAACGAAAAGCTGCGACGCAGTCCCGATATCCACAGCGGATCGAAGGGGTAGCCGAGCTTCGGCACGACGCGCGCTTCGATGCGGTTGTGCGAACCGACGAAACTGACACTGCTGCCGGGACGCAGCTGAAGCAGGGCTTCGGCCACGGCGACCCCCGGGAAGAGATGTCCACCCGTGCCGCCTCCTGCGAATATGACGCGCAGTGCCTGCTTCATTGATACAGTTCTCCGACCTTGGGACCGTGCTCTTCCTCCCGCACGATAATGTCGCGCGGGCGAATGCGCGTGAACATCGAGATGTTGAGAAGCACACCCAGTGCATATGCGGTGAAAATGATGGTCGTGCCTCCGTAGCTGAGCAGCGGCATCGGCAGACCGGTCGTCGGCAGCAGTCCGGTGGTTACCCCGGCGTTGATCACGGCGTACACCGTGATCGTGCAGGTGATGCCGACGGCAAGAAAACGGCCGAGGTCGTCGGTGGCACGCTTCGCGATCTTCATGCCGCGAATCATGATCACCGCGAAGAGGGCCAGGATCAATACGGCACCGACGAAGCCGTATTCCTCGCCGACGATGGCGAAAATGAAGTCCGTGTACGATTCGGGAAGGAAGAGCTCCCGCTGCTTGCTCATGCCCATGCCCACGCCGAAAATGCCGCCGCTGCCGAGCCCGATCACCGCCTGCGTCACCTGGAAATTCTGCGCGGTGCTGCCGCCGTCATCGGTGAAGTACGACATGA
Organism: uncultured Ignavibacteria bacterium; assembly: GCA_913060595.1. GTDB lineage: Bacteria > Bacteroidota > Ignavibacteria > SZUA-365 > SZUA-365 > BM516. The sequence goes on along the minus strand of CAJXSA010000297.1, from coordinate 2,183 downwards.
TGCGCTGCCAGCGGTAGGACGCCGAGACGGCGTACACGAGAATGAGCGGCAGTCCGGCCGCCGCGACACCGGCGAGATGCATGATTTTGACGCGCCCGACAAACAGCACCATGAAGCTGATCGCGAGGAGGATGGCGCCCGTGCTGAAATTCGGCTGCAGGAACACCAGTCCCACCACCGCCATGATCCATATCACCAGCGGAAGGAAACTGTCCCGGAATTCATGGATGTATTTCTGTTTATGATCGAGCAGCACGGCCAGGTGCATCACCAGCGCAAACTTCGCGAACTCTGAGGGCTGGAAGCTCACGGGCCCCAGCGACACCCAGCGCTGCGCGCCCTTGACCACGGTTCCGCCCACGAGCGTGTATCCCAGCAGCAGTAGCGCCGCGAGCAGCAGGTATTTGCTGATATGCTTGTAGAAGTGATAGTTGACGAACATGCCCACGAACAGCGCCGCCACGCCGAGCACCACGCGTATCGTGTGATTGCGGACGAGGAAATTGTAGTCGCCGCCGTGCCGCACGCCGGAAATGGACACCGACGCGCTGTAGACCACGCCCACGCTGAACATCATCAGGGCAAGCACGCTGAGGAAAATCCAGAGATCGATATGACCGGTTTTCTGCTTCATGCAACCATCGGTTCCCGGCAGAACGTGCGGACGCATTCCTTGAACACGCGTCCGCGATGTTCGAAGTTGTCGTACATGTCGAAACTGGCGCAGGCGGGTGACAGCATTGCGATGTCACCGGGCTGCGCGGCCATGTTCGCGATGTTGACGGCTTCCTGCATGTCTCGTGCCCGCGTCACGCGCGTGACCGGCGCGAACACGGCTTCCATGCGCTCGGCCGCTTCGCCGATGAGAACCATGGCCCGCACACGGTCGCGAACGATGTCCACCAGCGGTTCGTACGACGTGCCCTTGTCGCGGCCGCCCGCGATGAGCACATACGGATTGCGGTAGCTGTTGAGCGCGATCACGACGGAATCCACATTCGTGGCCTTCGAATCGTTGATCCACTTGATGCCGTCGACTTCACAGATGTACTCGAGGCGGTGTTCGACGCCTTTGAACTCCATCACCGTCTTGCGGATCAGGTCCATGCTGATCCCCTCGAGACGCGTGGCGAGCGCGGACATCAGCACGTTCATGTGATTGTGCCGTCCGTGCACCTGCAAATCGTCGACGCGTGCCACCGTCTCCTTGCCGTATCCGGCATCGATGACCAGCGATCCGTTCTCGCGCCATCCGCCCTGCTGCAGTCGCTGCAGCGAACTGACGGGAAACAGTGACGCCCGGGCCGTCTTGATCGCCCCGGTGACCACGGGATCGTCATAATTGTACACCAGCCGGTCGTCGGGACCCTGGTTCATGAAAATCCGCATCTTGGAGTTGACGTACTCCTGGAAATCGCCGTGATAGCGGTTGAGATGATCGGGCGTGATCGTGGTGATCACCGACGTGGTCGGATGGAAGGTCACGCAGGTATCGAGCTGAAAACTCGAGATCTCGAGCACGGCCATGTCGATCGGGCCTTCATGCTGAAAGATGGCGTCGGTGAATGCAAGACCGATATTTCCTGCGACCAGCGATCGCCGGCCGGACGCCACGGCGATGTCGCCCGTGAGCGTGGTGGTCGTGGTCTTGCCGTTCGTCCCCGTGACAGCGATGATCGGTCCGTCGAGGAACATGGCCCCGACTTCGATTTCGCTGATGACCGGCATGTCCCGTCGTTCCGCCTCGACGATGATCGGGGCGTCGGAGGGCACGCCAGGGGACACCACGATGAGATCGGATGTGAACACGCGGTCACTGTGTCCGCCGAATTCGTGATCGATATTCTCCGCCCGTAGGATGGATGCCGCTTCCGCGTACTTCTCCTCGGGCGAAAGTTCTGTGAGAAAAACTGTGACGCCTTTTCGCTTGAGCAGGCGCGCCGCCGCCAGACCGCTGCGAGCCGCACCGATGACGGTGACATTCAAACTTGCGATATCAAATGCGCGCTGCATGTTTACCGGACCTTGAATGTTGCCAGACTGAGAATTGCGAGTATGATCGCGACGATGTAGAAACGCGATACGATCTTGGGCTCGGGCCAGCCCAGCAATTCAAAATGATGATGGATCGGGGCCATGCGGAAAACACGCTTGCCCTGCCCGTATTTCTTTTTCGTGTATTT
>CAJXSA010000296.1 GCA_913060595.1 uncultured Ignavibacteria bacterium | reverse complement strand
ATCTGCGTTTTCATAGTGATGCCAGAATACACAGATCAACGCAGAAGTACAACAGGACGCTGCAGCGCGTATCCCATCGCGAACAGTCGCAGCAGATATCGTCCCGCGGGAAGGCCCGCCGCATCGAAGCCGACGGAATGGGCGCCCGCGTCATACCGGGCTGCGGACAGCGTGCGGATATTGCGTCCCCGCAGATCGGTCAGCACGATGTGTACGTTCGTGGACTGCGGGATGGTAAATCCCACATGCGCCCGACTCCGAACCGGCGACGGATGGGGCGCGTCGAGCGAGAGTCCTGCGGGCAGCGCCGGGGCCGCAGCACCCTGCGTCTGCGCGCTGACGCGAAAGCCGGTGAACGTCGTATAGGCGTCGTGATACGCGAAGCCGTAACTGCTGACGCCAAGACCGCGCGCATCACTGGTCTCGATGCGGTTGATGCCGGTCGGCAGCTTTCGCTGCGCGTAGACGTATCCGCCACCGAGTGTATTGAATGCCGCCACGGTCAGTGGCTCGAAATTTACGGTCACCGCGGATTCCGTTCCGGCCGGTGCGACAATGGTCACAAAATTCGAATCCGCCTGCGCCGCACAGTTGTACGCGGAGGAAAGTCCCCAGCTCGGTCCGAGAATGGGATTGCCCTGCGGGGTGAGGTCGTGACCGAAGGGTGTTTCATCACGAAGGCCGTCACAGAACGCCCAGTATCCCGCCAGTCCCGCGCGATCCAGCGGATCGAGCCTGCCGTCCATCGCCGCACGCAGCTGTGCGGGAGTTCGTTCCACCTGCCAGAAACGGCACTCGTCGAACTGCGCCCAGAGCAGGGATTTCGTGGATACGCCGTAGACGCCGCCGAACGCGAGCCCCCCGCTGCCGGAAAAGTTCCGCGGAGTGAACTGTGCGTCGATGACCTGCTGTCCCTCGACATACAGCGCGGCGCGTCCCGCGGGACCGTTCATCACCAGGGCAACATGTCCCCAGGTCCCGGGGATGATCAGGTTGTCCGCGGTATAAAACAGCTGCTGTGCGGGCGGACGCCCCACGGCAAGTGCGAGACGTGCCCGGTTGAAATCGTACTGCACTTCCCACAGCACATCGGGCATGGCCTGGCGCGACATCACCGTTCCTCCCCCGTTGGGCTGCAGCATGCACTCGGCAGTAAACACGGGTGAAGTGAGCGGCGGCGTATCGGCAACTTCGAGCCAGCTCTGATCGTTGAGCGACGCGCTGATATTCGCAACCAGTGCAGCATCCGCCAGCAGCATGCCCGCGGGAAAATAATGACAGTTCATGAAGCGATCGGTGGGCGTGAGCAGCAGCATCGACCCGTCACCGTACTCGTTTGTGTCCGCATCCCACCTCGCCGAGTTCGCGTACTGCGCCACGAGCACCGCTTTGTCCGCGCTGATCATTGCGGGCGCCGTGAGAATGTCTTCGGTCCAGCTGCCCGCTGTCGGGAGCACGACCGGGGGCGCCCCCCCGACGACGACGGACGTGTTGTCCTCGGTGGCGACGATGCGGTAGGTGTCCCCACGCGCGCGCGAGCGGAACGGCACGGCGGCGTATTCGGTGCCGAGAAAGCGCACGGGAATCATCTGCTCGGACATGGGATTGAGAAAGGCGGAGGGGTTCCCTCCCTGCACGGGCACCCAGCCCGATTCGGCGCCGGAATACACCGCGACAGGACGCGTGGATTCGATCACAGACCCGGTCAGCGATCCTCCCTGCCCGGCGATATACGCTTTCACGTAATACACCTCGCCGGCGTTCAGGGTGATGGCGAACGGCTGTCCGTCCGGCCGCAGCGTTGATGTCATGGCCCCGGGAATGATGGTCACGTCCGTCCCGTCCTCGGTGGCCAGCACCGCGAAATGTTCGTAGGCCTCCGCGAAATTATACCCCGCCGTGACGTAGCGCGTGCCCAGCGCGTGCACAGGCAGTATGGTCATGCCGTCGGAGTGTCGGTCGCGGAAATTACCGGCGAAGGCATGGACAGGCCGGTCGCTGCGCAGACGCAGTCCCCGTGGAAGCGGGGTCTCAACCGGGTAACTGTTGTGCATCTCGTCAATGTCGAAACTGCGCATGGCGCCCGCCGGAGCGCTGCGGGTCTGCTCGCTGCGGTCCATGGCGGAGTACAGCCTCAGTTCCGCGCCCTCCGGTGCGGAAGCGAAGAGGCGGAGATACTCGTCGGCCGCGCCCACGAGATCGGGCAGCAGGCAGAACCAGAACTCTGTCCCCGCCGTGCCGATGCCGGATTCGATGCAGGGATCGCGGGAGAACGGGGGCATAATGACGGCGCCCTCGCAAACATCCTGAAGCTGTGCATCGAAAACGCGAACGCCGTACTGCGCCACCGTCTCCTGCAGCTGCACGATGCCGCGCACCTCCCAGCTGACCACGCCGACGGCCCCGGGCGCGAGCGGGTCCGGGAGTACGGGTATGACAGCACTGCCGCCGGTGAGAACGAGCTCGGGCGGCAGCTGCAGTTCGGCCTGCAGTCCCGTCAGCGCGCGCTTCCCGGTGCTGCGCACCACCGCGGAAATCGTGAACGGATCCGGCGCATACCCGTTGCCTTCTTCATCCCTCGCGAGCCGAATGCTGTCGCCGCATTCGACGACGAATGCTGCGGAAAGCAGCGGAGGTATCACCGTCTCCGTCCGGCAGCTGCGGGGCAGATCCGGTGGCGCGACCAGGGAGAAGTCGACGGCTGCGCGTGTCGAAGTATCCACGCTCCCCGCCGCAAGCAGCCAGGTGAGGGACGCCTGCGCGCCTGGCAGCAGCGTTCCGGGAATGGACTGCAGCGGGGACTGTCCGGCAGTCAGCGTCAGTTGGGATGGCAGTGAAATCTGCACGTTCAGTCCGGTGAGCGGTACGGTTCCCGAATTCGTCACCGTTGCGGTCGCCGGAACGGGATCGGGGATGATGCGGCTGGAATCTTCACTCAGACGCAGTTGTGGCAATGCGCAGGACAGCGCTGCGTCGCGCACGGCACGATAGCCGTAGTCGCTTCGCACGGTGCGCGACGCGCCGGGAGCGACAACCGCGTCGTTCCACTGCAGCAGCACCGCATCGTCGGTGATGGGAAGTCCCGACGCTGAGTAATCCCATGATGCGGTCCCCAGGTATCCCGAGAACTGCCAGTTTCCTGCGACGAACACGTCGGGCGCGTCGGCGGTGGGACTGCGCAGCCGTCCCCGCACGGTGAATGAACCTCCCGCTGCGGTTGCATCCCATGAGGCGGGAATGGCGGCTCCGGTATACGCCGTCTCATGCGTGATCGCAGCGCCTTCAGCCTCGAGATCCACAGCGTCGCTCGAACCGATCATGACATCCTGCATCATGAGCACTCCCGCCGCGTACGGGCGCGGTGTCGGATTTTCGACGGACGTGATGATGTTGACGTACGCGTAGTCTCCGTCCGTTGCCGGGAGAAGGTCCTGCCGGAAATACAGCGTGTCTCCTCCCACGGGAAGCGACGCGGTGATGCGCACGCGATCCGCGAGTGCCTCGACGCGAATGCCCCGCATCGCCCGGCAGCCCGCCGGAGGCGCGGATCGCTGTAACAAATTGTTCGTAAAGGTGTTATTCCCTATATGTACGTTCGTGTATCCTGTCACTCCCCTCTCGTTGCGAAACTGCAGGGGCGTTCCGTCGGACGCTTCGATGCGAAACTGACCGGTGCGGACTTCGGCCGCGACGGCGATCATGCCGTTGCCGGCACGCCGGTATTCCATCCCGTCCGTTTGCGCGGCAGCAGCGGCGGGCAGGAAGAAACAAAGCGCGAATGTCAGGAAGACTCGATCGGATACTGAAAGCATGGATTCCCGGAACTGATGAGGAAAGAGGAAATATATCCGGATGCGTGCTCGGGCGCAATGCCCTTCGAAAGAGCAGCGATTCTGTTTCCACGGAAGCATCTTTATGCTTGCGCCTGCGTCGATGCCTCTTTATATTCAGTTATCCGGTGAATACCGTTCTCTCCACACACGACAACGCAAAAAACATCATTCCATACACACGCTTGGAGGAAATAACCATGAAATTGAGGCACCTGCTGTCCTTGACACTCGGACTGTCAATGTGCGTCGCCGCGCTCCAGGCCGGACAGGGAGGTCCGGGGAACGGAGGCGTACAGGTCGACGGCGCGAATGTCATGGGCGACATTCAGCGCCTGGTCGGCGAAGAAGTCTGTTTTACGCTGACAGCCAAGGACGAAAACGGCAATGTCATCCGCGCATGGGACCAGGTCGGTCAGCCGACGACGCTGACACTGGTCAACACCACCGCGAACACCGACTCGAGCACGCAGTCCTGGAACGCCGATCCCGAGGGCTTCACCTGGGCGCGGCTCACACACAACGGAAGCGAGCTCACGCAGATTTCCGATAATGAATGGTCCATTCCCGAGACGGCTTTCATCGACGGCATGGCCGAGGTATGCATGACCGTGACCAAGGCCGACACCGGCGTCTACATCGCGGTCACGCCCAGCGTCAACTTCCTCAACCAGGTGTCGCAGAGCGTGGACTTCATGGCCGACGAGGTCACGAATTACCTCGTCGATCTGACGTCCCAGGCCCCTGCCGGCGACGGCGTGTACCTGCTGCGTCCCTATGAAATCGTCGTCGTCCCGCGCGACCGCTTTCTCAACTATTCCGACCAGACGATGAAGACGCTCTTCACCGCCCGCTTCCCCGGCGAATTCGATCAGCAGAATCCCGGCCTCGCGGAAATTTTCAGCGGCGAAGTGTTCATACAGGGCATCACCAATTACCTGCTCGCCTCGCGCATCGAACGCGAAAAGCCGATCGAGTCGCAGATCATCCAGGCCTACGCCGCGGACGATCCGACCATCACCGGCCAGACCAATCCCTTCGAAGTGCTGAACCACGCACCGACTGCCTTCATGCTGCAGGATCCGGTCGACCACTCCATCCTCGATCTCACCCGCGCAGCGGACGTGCA
>CAJXSA010000295.1 GCA_913060595.1 uncultured Ignavibacteria bacterium | reverse complement strand
AAGCTTGGAGGCGAAGAACTGAATTACAGCTCCGACATCGACCTGATGTTTGTGCATGGCGATGCCGATGCGGACAGCGGACAGCGCGTGATCGCCGCGGTGAAAGAGTTCGTGCGCGTTCTCACCGAGGTCACCCCGGAGGGGATGCTCTATCGCACGGATCTGCGCCTGCGGCCAGACGGCGGCGCAGGGGCGCTCGCATTGTCGCTCCCCGCGACGCTCGCGTATTATGAATCGCGCGGTGCGCTCTGGGAACGGCAGATGCTGCTGCGCGCGCGGCCCTGTGCGGGGGACCTGCGCTTCGGACGTGACGTGCTGCATGCCCTCTCGCCCTTCGTGTATCCGCGAACGATGCAGCAGCTTCCGTCTGCGCTCGGAAAGGATGTGCAGCTGCGCCTGGCGGAGCGCTACCCGCTCGACCACAATATCAAACACATGCGCGGCGGCATCCGCCAGATCGAGTTCAGCCTGCAGGTCCTGCAGATGCTGCATGCGCCGCGATGTTCGGAACTGCGTACCCCATCCACACTGCAGTCCATCGACGCGCTCACTGCGGCGTCCCTGCTCACACTGGAGGAAGAGGCGCTGCTGCGTGACGCCTATCTTTTTCACCGCCGTATCGAGCATGCGCTGCAGCTCGAAGCGTTCGAGCAGACACATACGCTGCCGCGCGATACGGGAGAAATGCAGCGTCTGGCCTGGCAGCTGGGTTTCCCTGATGTCGAGGCGTTCTCGCGACGGCTTGCAGACACTCGTGCCGCGGTGCAGCGCATCTGTGACGGTATGCTCACGGCAGGGGAGGCGCAGGAAGACGCTCTGCCGTCCGGTTTCCGCGATGCGGAGACCGTGCGGCTGCTGTCCCGTGATCTCACCGCAGGGAGGGAAAGCCGTCCGCATGCCGCGCGGGATCGCGAGCGCATGCAGCGTCTGCTCCCGGCGCTGCGCTCTGAGGCCACGGAAGAGTGCCTGCCTGATGAAGCGCTCTCCTCCCTCGAACGCCTCATGTATCGCAGCACCGTTCCGGCGGCGCTCATCACGATGCTGGAACAGCCGCCCGTGCGGCGTATGCTGCTGCGACTCGCATCATCCGCACCGGTCGTGCTGCGGCAGCTCGAAACCGATCCGCTGGCGATGGAGCTCGTGTTCACCGGTTGTGACGAGCGACAGCTCGACGCCTCGCGTCTGCAGCGGGTACGTGACGTTGGAGCCCTTGGCCGTTTTCTCCACGGCGACCTGGACGTCGACGGATACTCCGACGTTCTCTCCGAAACCGCCGATATGCTCGTCGATCGTTCTCTTTCCGCGGCAGCGGAAAATGAAGCAGCACCGTTCGTGGTCCTTGGACTCGGGAAATACGGAGGCCGTGAGCTGATCCCCGGCAGCGATCTCGATGTAATCTTCCTCTGCGGCGACGGGACCCCTGCCGCGCAGGAAGCGGCGCAGAAGCGGGGCCGGCAGCTTATCGCGGACCTGCAGTCCCACGGTTCCGCGGGACGACTGTACGAGGTCGACGCGCGTCTGCGGCCCGAGGGACGCAGCGCGCCGCTCGTGGTGAGCCGCCGGAACTGGCTGCGGTATCATGACGGCCGCGCCGCATTGTGGGAACGACAGGCGCTGCTCCGTGCCCGCGTCGTCGGGGGGGATGCCGTTCTGGCGGCGGAAGTGGAGAAGGACATCCGGTCGCTGATCGCCGCCACGCCGCTCACGCGGGACGGCATGGAGGAGATACGCGACATGCGCCGGAACATGGAGCCCGCGAACCGCTTCCGCAGGGCGGAATTCATCGATATCAAGCGTTCTCCCGGCGGACTGGTCGACTGTGAGTTCATCGCGCAGATACTCACGCTCGCAGACGGACGGTCTGACGCAGGCAATACGTCCACCGCGCTGCAGCGTGAAGCGGATCTGCGGTCCGGCTTCGCTGCCCGGTTGCTGCGCATGCGGGAACACTACCATCGTCTGCGTCGCCTGCAGCTGCTCTTCCGCGTGCTGCTCGATATCCCGGGCAACCTCTTCCCCGAAGACGAGGAGCAGCGTCGGCTGCTCGCGGCGGCGGCGGGCTTCCCCGATACCGCGTCCCTGCTCGCATCCCTGCAGGATGAGATGCGTCGCAATCGCGAGGATTTTGATTCGATCTGTTCGGCGCTATTTTCCGATGATGAACGGCAGGAGAAATGATCGCATGAGTGATATCCCAACCCGCCGGTACCGCATCGTCGTGGAGTATGACGGCAGCGATTTCGTCGGCTGGCAGCTGCAGCCGAACGGACGCTCGGTGCAGGGCGCGCTCGAGCAGGCGCTGCAGAAACTGTTCTCGGCCAGCGTCCGCATCCATGGTGCCGGACGCACCGACGCCGGCGTGCATGCCACCGGGCAGGTTGCGCATTTCGACATCGACCGGGATCTCGACGGCGACACCATGGCGCGGGCGCTCAACGCGGAACTGCCACCCGACGTCACCGTGCACAGGGCCGCGCAGGTGGCGGACGACTTCCACGCGCGCTTTTCCGCGTCTTCCCGCAGCTACTGCTACACCATCGCACACGGCCGCAATTCCCTTCACCGCCGCACGCAGTGGATGCTGTACGCGGGCATCGATCACGATGCGATCAGGCAAAGCATCCCGTGCCTGCGCGGGACACACGATTTTACGACCTTCTCGAAACTGATGCCGGATATGGAGCATCATTACTGTCACGTGTTCGACGCGGCGTGGGAACAGGACGGAGAAATCACACGCTTCCACATCAGGGCGAACCGTTTTCTGCACGGCATGGTGCGCTGCCTGGTCGGGGGACTGGTGCAGGTCGGCCGCCGCAAGCTGTCGCCGGAGGGCTTCGCGCAGCTGCTGGCGCTGCGTGATCGCGGACATGCGCCCATGCTTGCGCCTCCGCAGGGGCTGGTGCTCACCCGTGTCGGCTACGACAGCGCGGACTGGGAGACGGTACAGGCCATCATGGACAGACTCAGGTCGGCAGAGAACGGCTGATACTGCCCGGACTATCGCACATCGCTTTCTTTCCATACCTGCAGGCCATCCGACAGGAACGACACCGTGCCTTCCACGTCGGTGCGCGATATGTGCGCGCCGGCGAGACGCAGGCGTGTGAGCACTTCCGCACGCGGATGCCCGAAGCGGTTGTTGCGTCCCGCGCTGATGACTGCGTGCGCGGGACGCACGGCCAGCACGAATGCGGGACAGCTGCTCGTCGCGCTTCCGTGATGTCCGACTTTGAGGACATCCGCGCGCAGCAGCGGTCCCCATTCACGGACGATGCGGCGTTCGGCGCCGGCATCCGCATCCCCGGTGAATAGAAAGCGCGTTCTGCCGTACAAGAGCAGCAGCACGACAGAATTCTCATTGTCCGCCATGATGTCCTCTCCCGGGGGAGGAGAGAGCACGAAGAGACGGACATCGCGTGAAAGATCGATGCGCGCACCGCTGCGCACGTCGCGAATTCCCTGTACGCGCAGCCGCATCACGCTGTCGCACGCGAACGCGGCGCCTTCTTCCGGCCAGGAGCCGCCGACGTAGACGGTATCCACATCGATGCCGCGAAGCACTGAGACGGCACCGCCGCGATGATCCTCGTCGGGGTGCGTGATCAGCATTCCGCGCAGCTTTCCTGTACCGCGCCGGTGCAGCCACGGGAGAATGCTCCGGCTTCCCGCATCGCCGCCGCTTCCGCCCGGACCGGTGTCGATGAGCATGGCATCTCCGTTCGGCAGCGTGATGACAGCGGCATCTCCCTGGCCGACATCGAGGAAGGTGACGCGCAGCAGTCCGTCGTCGCTGTCCCGCGTGAGCGGCATCAGTATCGCGGCAGCAGCGGCGGTCAGAAGCACGAGTGCGAATTTCTGTCGCAGACGTCCATGCGACAGGGAGACATAGAGGACGGCGATCACGTATCCCAGAAGCAGCGGAACGGGCAGATGGGGGAGAGGAAGCGCCGCGTCCGGGAGTGCGGCGATTGCGCGTGAAAGCAGCAGGATGCCGTCGAGACAGGCGGCGGAGGTCGCGGCGAAGCAGCCCGCAAGCCAGCCGGAGATCGGGAAGAGCAGCACCGACAGCACTCCGCAGGTCACGACGACGAACACAAGCGGAACGGCGCCGAGATTGGTGAGCAGTCCGACAGGACTCACCTCACCGAAGGCCTCCGCCAGGAGGGGTAGCGAGAGCGTCTGCGCGCCGACGGTCAGCGCGAGCAGGGCGGCGATTTTCTGCACAGCGGTGTTACGGCGCAGTAGCCGGGGCAACGGACGCAGCAATGCGCCGGTGATGCGTTGGTGAAAAAGCAGGATGCCGAGCACGGCGGTGAACGAGAGCTGAAAGCTCAGTCCGACCAGCTCGAGCGGATCGAGCACAAGGATGATGACACCTGCAGCGGCGAGGGCGTTGACCGTGCTTCCCGGTCGCTGCAGCACGACGCCGCCCATGGCCAGGCTGCCCATGACGGCGGCGCGGGTGACCGGCGGTGCGAAGCCCGTAATGGCCGCGAAGCACCAGAGTCCCGTCGCGGCGAGCACGGCACGCAGCGCATACGGAAACCGCTCGGTGGGAATGAAGACGAGCAGCAGGATGATGCCGGCGTGCAGGCCGCTGACCGCGAGGATATGCATAATGCCGCTGCGACGGAAATCCTGCATGACGTCGTCGCCGATGGCGCTGCGGTCGCCGAGGAGCAGTCCCGTCATCACTGCGGCCTGCGCCGGCGTGTACAGCGCACCGAGGGCCGCCCGCGTGTACGAGCGCGCATCGTGCACCGCGTCCGCGAACACCCCGGGAGACCGATGTCCCGTCACGTCCAGGTCGCTGCCCTTCGAGACGCTGCACTGCAGCAGGCAGTGCTCGCCGATCAGCCAGCGGCGCGCGTCGAAGCCGCCGGGCTGCCGCGGGGGCAGCGGCGTGCGCAGACGTCCCCGCAGCCGGACCATGTCGCCCCTTCTCAGCGGTCGCAGGCTGTCGGCTGCATCGTATCGGCTGCGCCTCCAGCTGACCAGCACGGTC
>CAJXSA010000294.1 GCA_913060595.1 uncultured Ignavibacteria bacterium | reverse complement strand
TTACCGGCGGGTGGAGACCGCCCGCCGCCAGCAGCTGCGTCCCATCCTGCAGTCGGTCTTCATTGGAATCGCGGCTTTCATCTATATCATCGTAATCTCGCGTGCGCACCCGTTCGCTATTTTCCTCCAGCCATACCTTCTGCTGCCCGCGCTGCTGATCATCGGCATTCCCCCGGCATTCGGCTATTCCATCGTAAAATATCGCCTCATGGATTTCACGGTGATCGTCAAGCGGAGCCTGATGTACGGATTGATCACTGCCGCGATCGCCGCCATTTATCTCGGTGTGGTATTCGGCCTGGGGAGCCTTCTTGGGAATATTCTCGGAGAAACGGACAATCAGCTGCTGACGCTGCTTGCGTTCATTGTGATCGCGCTGATGTTCGATCCCCTCAAGCAGCGGGTACAGCGCGGTATCGACAAGCTGTTCTACCGGGAGCGGTACAACTACCAGAAAGCGCTGCTGGAGTTCAGTCATGAACTGCCGCGCCTGATCAATCTCGAGCAAATCCTCAGCAGTGTGGTCAATCGCATTGCCGGGACCATGCACGTTGACAAAGTGTCCGTCGGACTGTGCGGCAGCGGGGATGGCGGCGGCTGCAGCGTACTCAGTCAGAACATCCCCGAGGAACTGAGCACATTCTCCTCCCGGGAAGGCGGCGTCATCGAGTTGCTGAAGAGCACGCGGACACCGTTCTCCGTTGCACATCTCGACGAAGACATTCGCATCACCGATGAAGAGGATCGCAGCAAGCTTGTGAAATCAGGCATCGAACTGATTGTGCCGATGTTTCTTCAGAACCGCATGATCGGTGCAATTAACATCGGTCCGAAAATGAGCGGCAGCGTGTATTCGCAGGAGGATATGGACCTGCTTTCGACGGTGGCGAGCCAGGCGGCGATCGCCATCGAAAACGCCCGTCTGCACAGGTCGGAAGTGGATAAACAGAAAATTGCCGAACAGCTGAAAATCGCGCAGCGTATTCAGCAGGGCCTGCTGCCGAAGGACAATCCTCTGATAGAACGCCTCGATATCGCCGGCATATCCATTCCCGCGATGACGGTCGGCGGAGATTATTACGATTATATCGAGCTTCCCGGGAATCGTCTGCTCGTCGCGGTCGGAGATGTTTCCGGCAAGGGCGTCTCTGCTGCGCTGTACATGGCCAAAGTTCAGGGCATGATCCGCTTCGCCGCACAGTTGTACGAGAGTCCCCGCGCAATGCTCAGCAGCGTCAACAGGCTCATCTATGAGGGAATCGAGCGGAACTCCTTCATCACGATGATACTTGCACTCTTCGACATGAACACGGGGACCGTCACCGTGTGCCGCGCGGGACATACGCAGCCGCTGGTGGATCTGAACGGGGAGATGGGATTCATGGGGTCTGATGGAATGGGCCTCGGACTCGAACCTGGCGAGGTGTTCGACCGCTCTCTCGAGGAGAAGGTGTACCGGCTTCGTGAGAACGGATTGCTGCTCCTATATTCCGACGGACTGACCGAAGCGATGGATGGGGAGATGAACGAATTCGGGGAGGAGCGCATGTACGCGATGGTGAAAAACGCTGCGCGCGCAAGCTCTGTGGAACTGCAGAATCTACTTATACAGGCCGTCGAACGTCACCGGAACGGTGCAGAGCAGAATGACGACATCACCCTCGTCGTCATTCGTATTCGCTGATCGTACGCTGCATCCTCCTCTGTTTGCGGGATCACCGGAAATTCCCGTACTTTTGATGATGCCGTACCCCCATTCCGGATACCCATGAAGCGCTTCTTTCCACTGTTTGTTTTCTCAGCCCTGTTTCTGTTTTCTTGCAGCACCGATTCCCGTACCGATGCCGACAGGGACTTTGAAGAGCTGACAGGTCGTTTCCTCGATCACTACCTCCGCATGCATCCGGAGGATGCGAGCGCGCTCGGAGTTCGTGCGTACGATCATCGACTGAATGATTACAGCGCGGACGGCATGGCCGCCGCGTTGAACATGTTCCGCGCATATCGCGACACCCTGCGCTCGATTCGTGTCGAAACGCTTTCCGCGGCCCATATGATCGATTACGACATTTTCCAGCAGGTGCTCGAGGAACATATCTTCGAGCTGGAAGAGCTTCGGGAGTGGGAATGGAATCCGTTGACGTATAATGTCACCGATGCGCTGTATCATCTCATCGCGCGCGAGGGTGTTTCACTCGAATCACGGATGCGTGCGATGGTGCAGCGGCTGCAGGCAGTCCCGGCCGTACTTGAATCCGCGCAGCGGCAGCTCACGCGTCCGCCCGCCATCCACACACAGACCGCGATTCAGCAGAACGCAGGCGGAATCGCGCTGCTGGAAAATACGCTGCCCGCACTCGGGGAATCGCTTCCCCCCACGCTGCGTGACTCCCTGCATGCGGCGCGAGACCGGGCTGTCAGTGCCCTCCGCGTATACGGTCACTGGCTTCGCGCAGATCTGCTGCAACGATCGACGGGCGACTTCCGGCTCGGCAGAGAACGGTATGCACGAAAGTTCGCGCTGCAGCTCGAGACGGACATGCCGCCGGAGCAGCTCCTCGCAGAGGCCGAACGGCTCCTGGTGGAATGCACCGACGAACTGGATGTCACCGCAACCTCGCTTTTCCCTGTGCTCTTCCCGGGGGCCACTCCGCCCGGGCGCGTGGAGGAAGGAATCCGCCGTGTCCTTGACCGTCTCGCCGATGACCACCTCGACGACAGTACCATCGTCGGCCAGGCGGAGGCATATCTGACCAGGGCACGGGATTTTGTCCGCACCCACGATCTCGTGACAGTTCCTGACGAGCCGCTTGAGATCATCGTCATGCCTGAGTTCCAGCGCGGCGTTGCCGTTGCATATTGTGATTCCCCGGGGGCTCTGGAGAAAGACGGAAAAACGTTTTTCGCCATCGCACCGACACCGGAACACTGGACGCCCACACGAAAACTGTCATTCTATCGCGAGTACAACAGGCACATGCTGAAAAATCTCGTTGTGCACGAGGCGATGCCGGGACACTTTCTGCAGCTGGCAACCGCGAACAGCACCGAAGCGCCAACGCTTCTGCGCAGCGTGTTCCCGAGCGGTGTTTTCGCGGAGGGATGGGCGACGTACTGCGAGCAGCTCATGGCGGATACGGGGTTCGGAGGACAGGAAATGAAGATGCAGCAGCTGAAAATGTACCTGCGTCTGCTGATCAATGCGATACTCGATCAGCGTGTCCACGCCGGGACAATCACGGAACGCGAGGCCATGCAGCTCATGACCGAACGCGGCTTTCAGGAGGAGGGCGAAGCCGCCGGGAAATGGCGACGCGCATGCCTTACCTCCGTGCAGCTGAGCACGTATCTGTTCGGGAACCTCCGCATGCGCGCGCTGCGGGAGCGTGCCGAAGCAGAGGCTGGATCGTCATTCTCGCTCCGCGGGTTTCATGACACGGTCCTGTCGTACGGCACGATATCACCGAAGTACCACCCCATGCTCATGAAACTGCCGGCTCCGCAGCAGGTGGTGGCGCAGCGATGACATTGGCGTGGGAACACCCATCATTATCCGCTCTCCGGAAGGCTGATCTCTCCTGGCTGGCAGAGGCATACAAAAAGACGTTTGCGGAGAATGCGACCGAAATACACCTGCTCAAAGGGGATGCCTCGGATCGCAGGATTCTGCGGCTTCGAGGTGACAGTCGAAGCGCGATCGGTGTCGTGGGACCTTCGATTGAGGAAAACAGGGCCTTTGTCGGTTTTGCACGCACGTTCCGGCAGGAAGGTCTGTCGGTGCCGGAGGTCTTCGCCGTCGATGACGCCGAACGGTGCTACCTCGAGGAGGATCTCGGCGACACGACGCTGGCCGCATGGCTCGAGAATCATCGTGACGGGGAGAGCGTGGATGCCGCAGCACAGGCGATGTACCGGCGTGTTCTTGACGAACTGCTCCGCATTCAAATCGACGCAGCGGACAAAATCGATTACAGCCTCTGCTATCAGACGGACAGTTTCGCCGCGGAAGCCATGCATTTCGACCTGGAGTACTTTCGTACGATGTTTCTGACGCCGCTCGTGCGCCTGTCCTGGGAGGACGCGGCATTTGCCCGCGACGGGGAAAAACTCGTTTCCCTTCTGCTCGAAGCGGATCGCCGCTATTTCCTGTATCGCGATTTTCAGTCCCGTAACATCATGATCCGGCATGAGCAGCCGTACTTCATCGATTTTCAATCCGGACGACGGGGTGCGCTGCAGTATGACGTTGCTGCGCTGCTCTATGACAGCAAGGGGCGGTTGCCAGAGGAAGTCCGCTCGCAGCTCCTGTCGCATTACTGCGATGGCGCCGCCTCACGCATCGACCTGGATCGCGACCGCTTTACGTGGCTGTTCGAAGGCTTCGCGGTGCTGCGCCTTCTGCAGGCGCTTGGAGCCTTCGGCAACCTCGGACTCAACAAGAACAAACCGTCCTTCCTCACACTGATTCCCTCCCGGCTTCGCAGTCTGGGCGCTCTCGTCGCCCGGGCGGATATCATGAACGCACTGCCCGCGCTGCGCAAGATGCTCCTCGATATCTGCGAGGATCCGGACGCACTCACCATCGCTTTCCCGGAGTCCTGATGCTCACGATCAATCTCCTTTCATTCGGCTATCACCGCAGCGGCATCCCTGCCGATGCATCCGGCAACGGTGGCGGCTTCGTCTTCGATGCTCGCTGCCTGCCCAACCCGGGCAGGGAGGCGCGGTATCGCGAGCGCAGCGGTCTTGACGATGACGTTCGCAGCTATCTCGAGGCGCGGCCCGAAACGGCCACATTTCTCTCGCATGCAATTGCGATGGTCGAGCATGCCGCCCGGCTGTATGACGCGCGCGGTTTCGAGCACCTTCAGGTGAGCTTCGGCTGTACCGGCGGGCAGCACCGCTCCGTGTTCTGCGTGGAATACGCCGCGCGCATGCTTCGCACGCATGGGTATCAGTGCGAGATCACGCATACCGAACGGGAACGATGGCAATGAAAGGAATGATACTCGCCGCGGGGTATGGCACGAGACTCGCGGGATTCGAAC
>CAJXSA010000293.1 GCA_913060595.1 uncultured Ignavibacteria bacterium | reverse complement strand
GCCATCCTAGCTCAGTTGGTAGAGCAGCTCACTCGTAATGAGCAGGTCGTCGGTTCGAGTCCGATGGATGGCTCCAGTAAAAGGAGCAAACCCCGTCCCGCATTTCGCAGGACGGGGTTTTCCGTTTATTCGCTATTTTGCTCCCATGCGTCTGCTCATCATCGACAACTTCGACTCCTTCACCTGGAACCTCGCACAGCTCTTCGCAGCGCTGGGCGGGATCGACGTCGTCGTGCGACGCAACAACACTTCCCTCGACGCGCTCGCGGCGCTGGATCCGGATGCGCTGTGCATCTCGCCCGGACCGGGCACACCGGCCGACAGCGGGATCAGCCGCGACGCGCTGCGCGCATGGATGGGCCGACTCCCGGTGCTGGGCGTCTGTCTCGGCATGCAGGTCATCAACGAACACTTCGGTGGAAGCACGGTGCACGCGCAGCAGCCGGTGCACGGAAAAGCGGACAACCTTCGCCACAGCGGCGCGGGACTCTTCCGCGGCATCCCCTCCCCCCTGCGTGCCGCACGCTACCATTCTCTCGCCGTGCGAAGAACCTCGGATGAACTGATCGAGGACGCCTGGTGCGACGACGGTACGGTGATGGCCATCCGTCATGCGCACCACCCTGTCTGGGCCGTGCAGTTCCACCCGGAATCCTTTCTCACCGAGCACGGCAGCGCGATGGCGGAGAATTTCCTCGCGCTGGGGGGCCTGCGATGAGCATGGGAGACTATCTGCGCGGCCTGCGCTGTGAAAGCAGCGTGCGTGACGCGGGCGTCTGTGACAGCATCGCCTTCGCCGAAACCGCCGCCGCGGAGGCGGGCACCGCGCCGCATGTGCTGCTCCTGAGCGGCGGTGCGCACGAATGCAGCAATCGCTCGCTCGCCCTGCTCGCCCCCGCAGCCATCCTGCGCGTCAAAAACGGGCGGGCCACATTGCAGACAGCATCCGAAACACGCGACGAAGTGGCCGATCCGTTCGCGCTCCTCTCCGCAGCCCGGGAGGGACTGACTCGCTCACCGTCCGCCGCCCTCCCTGCCGCAGTCGGCGGCTACATCGCCTATGACGCCGCGCATGCGATCGAAGTCCTGCCCCGCACGACAGCCGACCGACTCGCCCTGCCCGACCTGCTCTTCATCTGGCCCACCCGCATGCTCCGCCACGACCATGACAGCGACCACCTCAGGGAAGTCCGCCTCACGTGGCGTGACGGAAACAGCGTGCTGGCACCGATCCCCTTCGATGGGACTGCGGCAGCAGCAGGGACGATCGCTGAAACGGAGCAGCCTCGCGATCGGGAGGACGCCGTGCTGCAGCGGTCTTTCTCCCGGGCGACATATGAAGAGGCGGTCGCACGCGTGCGGCAGCACATTTATGACGGTGACGTCTACCAGGTCAATCTCTCGCAGCGTTTCGTTTTTCCACTGCATGAGGCAGCCCATTCCCTCTGGCAGCGACTGTACGCCGCCAATCCCGCGCCGTTTTACGCCTACGTCGACGGCGGAGACCACCAGGTGCTCAGCACGTCGATGGAGCGTCTGCTGCGCATCGATGCCGACGAAGAAGGCGAGCGCATAGAGACCCGTCCCATCAAGGGTACGCGTCCCCGGGGCGCGACGACGGAAGAGGACGAGGCGCACGAAGCGGCCCTGCGCGCGAGCGAAAAAGACGACGCGGAACTCTCGATGATCGTCGACCTCGCGCGAAACGATCTCGGCCGTGTCTGTCGCACGGGCTCGGTGCGCGTTGCCGACCACAAGCGCGTCGAGCGCTATGCGAACGTCATGCACCTGGTGTCCGTGGTGGAAGGACGGCTGCGGGGGAACGCGGACATCGCGGCAGTGTTACGTGCGCTGTTCCCGGGCGGCTCGATCACCGGCTGCCCGAAAATCCGCGCCATGGAAATCATCGACGAAAACGAAGCGGCCGCACGGCACGTGTACACGGGCAGCGTGGGACTGCTGGAGGCGGACGGAACGGCGGATTTCAACATTGCGATACGGACGGCCGTCGTGCACGACGGGCTCTGTCACCTCTCGGTCGGCGGCGGCATCGTCTACGACTCCGATCCGGCGGAAGAATACATGGAAACGCTGCACAAGGGCGCAACGTTTTTCCGCCTCGCCGGCATAGATCCACGAACAGCAGAGGAAGATTGAATGCAGCAGGCAATTTATTGCAACGGGGAATATATCGCCGCGCGCGAGGCGCGCGTCCCGGCGATGGATGCGGGCATGCTATTCGGCGCGGGACTGTTCGAGACCCTGCTCGTGCAGAAGGGACATCCCCACCTCCTTGACCGCCACCTCGACCGACTCCGCACCTCCGGCGCCGCATTGGGCATACCGTACGCGCTGTCGAACGAGGAAACAGCGGACATCATCGCCGAGTTGCTCACACGCAGCAAACTCACCGAAATGGAGGCGCGCGTGAAAATCGTGGCCACTCCCGGGGACGTCGCGCAGCACTGGACGCACCGGCACGATACCGTCATCATCATCGCCGAGCCCTACGTGCGTCCCCCGCAGGACATCCCCTGGAAGCTGCGCGCTCCCATGGGCATGCTCGCCACCCCCATCGCCGCGCACAAGAGCACCAGTTACCTGTCCTACCGGCATATCCTGCACGAAGCCCGCAAAGAGGGATACGACGACGCCGTCCTGCTCGACCGCGACGGCAACGTCTCCGAATGCAGCTTCACCTCGATACTGATTTTCGACGACGACCGCCTCATCATCCCCGATTCGCCTGACGCCCTTCAGGGCATCACGGCAGGCGTCATGTCGGAAATCTGCCGCGACCTCGGCATGCAGGTTGAGCAACGTTCCGTCGCACCGGGAGAGCTCACTTCGGGAGCGGTAATAAGCGTCTGCAACGCGTTGCTCGGTCCCTTTCCCGTGACACGCATCGGCACGAAGGACGTGCCGGTGTTCCCCGCCGAGGGCATGCATCCGCTGCGACAGGCGTGGATGGATTTTACCTGAGCCGAAAGCACGCAAGTCTCTAATCTCCGCTGGTTTGTATCAATCCGGCATTGAGGCTATATTCGTATGATTACGAGCTGATTTTCACTCTTTCCCGGAGAAAATGTGTCTTCCGAATTGATCGTCTTCCTCGTACTGGCTGCCGTCGCGGTAATCTCAGGGATTTTGATGATCACGCGCGCCAACCCTGTCAACAGCGCACTGTTCCTCATCCTGAACTTCCTCTCTCTCGCCGGCATCTATCTCACACTCCACGCACAGTTCGTCGCCATCATTCAGATCCTCGTCTACGCCGGGGCCATCATGGTGCTCGTTCTGTTCGTCATCATGCTGCTCAACCTCGAGGATGAAGAGCGCCTGCGAGACACGCTCACCAAGCGGCATTACGCCTCGATGCTCCTGGCCCTGGTGACGCTGGTACTGCTTGTGCAGGTCATCGGCTGGGACGGTGCCGGCTCCCTCGCGGGCATGACCGAATTCGCCCCGAATTCCGTGGAAATCGGCACCGTGGAACACATCGGCAGCGAGCTGTTCACGCGCTACGTGTTCCCGTTCGAACTGACATCCATCCTGCTCCTCGCCGCAATGATCGGCGCGGTGGTGCTCGCGAAAAAGCGTTTTCCCTGATCGACAGACCATACGGATAACGAACTTATGATCCCCATACACTACTACCTGATTCTCAGCGCAGTCATGTTCATCACCGGCGTGGTGGGAGTGCTCACACGCCGCAACGCGATCATCATCTTCATGTGCATCGAGCTCATGCTGAACTCGGTGAACCTGACCTTCGTGGCGTTCTCCTCCTACCTGGGCAACGTCGACGGACAGATGTTCGTCTTTTTCGTCATGGCTGTGGCAGCGGCGGAAGCCGCCGTCGGACTCGCGATCGTCATCGCGCTGTTCCGCAACAAGCAGACGGTCAACATCAACGACGTCAACATTCTCAAGTGGTAACGCCGCACACGGCGCTGCCGGCCTGTTCATACGCATACTGAAACTGTACAACGTCCATTGCACCCATGCATCAATACGTCGGACTTATCGTACTCTTTCCGCTCATCGGACTGCTCATCAACGGGCTGTTCGGGCGGAAAATCAAGAATGAAAAGCTGATCGGAACCATCGGCAGCGGCGCGGTGGGGCTCTCCTTCCTCGTCGCGGCGGGCATTTTCATCGAAATGCTCGGCATGCCCGCGGAAGAACGCGGCAGCGTGGTCACGCTCTTCACCTGGCTCGCCGCCGGCACATTCAAGGTGAACGCCGCCTACCAGGTGGACCAGCTTTCCATTTTCATGACGCTGGTCGTCACGGGCGTCGGCTTCCTGATCCACGTCTACTCCATCGGCTACATGCACGGCGATCGCAGCTTCTGGAGGTTCTTCACATACCTGAACCTCTTCATCTTCGCCATGCTCAACCTCGTCCTCGCCGATAACTACGTTCTGATGTTCCTCGGCTGGGAGGGCGTCGGACTCTGCTCCTACCTCCTCATCGGTTTCTGGTACGAGAAGAAATTCGACGGCGTGGGTATCACCTGGACAGGCGACGCGGGCAACAAGGCCTTCTGGGTCAACCGCATCGGCGACTTCGCCTTCATGCTCGGCATGTTCCTCATTTTCAAGGAATTCGGCTCGCTGACGTTCAATGAAGTCATGCAGGGTGCGGAGACGGTCGCCATCGGCAACGACACCGTGTTCTGGATCACGCTGCTTCTGTTCATCGGCGCGACCGGTAAATCGGCGCAGATCCCGCTTTTCGTCTGGCTGCCCGACGCCATGGCCGGTCCCACCCCTGTCAGCGCGCTCATCCATGCCGCGACGATGGTCACGGCCGGCGTGTACATGGTCGCGCGCAACTCGGCGCTGTACGCACTCGCGCCGGACACGATGATGGTCGTCGCTATCGTCGGCGCCCTGACCGCCATCATGGCCGCCTCGATCGGCATCGCGCAGAACGATATCAAGAAAGTGCTGGCCTATTCGACGGTCAGTCAGCTCGGATACATGTTCCTCGCCCTCGGCGTCGGCGCGTTCACGGCAGGAATTTTCCACGTCATGACGCAC
>CAJXSA010000292.1 GCA_913060595.1 uncultured Ignavibacteria bacterium | reverse complement strand
GGACGCGGTCTTTCCTTTTCACGGGAAAGGTGCGGTCGGGGCTCAGAGAATGAAGGTGCCGCCGAGGTAGGGGATGAAGCCCCCGCCGCTGAAGGATCGCCGACCGCTATAGGCGGTGCCGACGGGAAGATAGAGGCCGAGATCCAGCCAGAAGCCCTCGGACTCGAAGCGTGCGCCGGGTGCGAACATCGCCCAGCCCTCGAGGGGATCAGTCTTCTCGTTCGATGGGATCCACAGCTCGGCCATCAGGCGCACACGTGCGGCGGCCGGGAGGTCGAAGCCGATCATGAATGCACCGCCGGGGTGGTAGCTGTCGGGGAAATGCATGTACCCGGCGGAGAGCCAGCTTTCCCCGAGCGCCAGCGTTCCCACGATGTACACCAGTCCGAAGGTGTCATCGTCGGAGACCATTCCCATGATATTCCCCCCGAGGGCGACCGCGCCCTGCGGGCCCTGCAGGGGCGCGAGCTTGAATCCTATCATGTATGTCTCGGGAATGACGGGTAACAGCGTCCCGCCCTGTATGTCGGCCACCCCGCCCAGTCCCGCGCTCAAGCCGAACAGCAAGATTTCGTAGAGTCCCGCATGCACCTCGCCCGCGGGCAGCGTGTACGCCGTGGGCATGATGAAGAAGGAGGAGGTGGGGCGATCGGGTTTTCTCTCCCGTCGTCCAGGCGTGGGAAAGGCCTGCGCGTCTATCGACCCGGTGACCTTATCGAGTGAGTACACGCGCTGCACCGGCGTTCCGACCAGTGTGCCGCTCGTCGTCCGGAAAAACAGGGTGTCATTCCT
Source organism: uncultured Ignavibacteria bacterium (assembly GCA_913060595.1). Taxonomy (GTDB): domain Bacteria; phylum Bacteroidota; class Ignavibacteria; order SZUA-365; family SZUA-365; genus BM516. The sequence continues at coordinate 4,263 of CAJXSA010000292.1, read as the reverse complement.
GCGTCCCATGACATGACCCACGAAATGCTCCTCGCTGTCAAGCACGAGAAGGTAACGCGTGGAATCGCGCATCATCAGTTCCTGTCCAGTCAGGGGATAAGCCCCCAGCACGAACAGGAGGAAGAGGACGAGGTTGATCCGCATGGCGGCAGCTCAGGGAGTTGTTGGATTGCGGCCATGGAAATGACACCCGAACATGGAAAATGTTCCGATCAGCCGCAAGGCATGCGGCGGGGTGGGCACTTCGAGGGTGTCAAAACAGATTTAGGGTATGTTAAAATTGAATTTTAACATACCCTAAAATTGCTTTTCCGGCCTGTGGGACCGCTTTTTGACGATTATTTCGCGTAGAAATCGATCTGGCGTTCGATGGCGGCGCGGCAGACGGGGCAGAAGTCCGTCAGGCTGAGGGAGAACATGCGGCAGTCCAGCGAGGGACGGTACATGCCCTCGGAAACGTAGCCCGCGCCCTCGAAGGCGCCCACCTTGCCGAGGAGATCGGGATTTTTCGAGATCTCGCCCATGCGTTCGAATATGGGCTGGCGCTTTTCATAGTAATCCTCCGCGAGGCGGTCGAGCGTGCCGAGTTCGGCGCGGAGGGCGTCGTATTCCGCTTTTCCCCAGTCGGTGGGAATGTCGATGCCGGGAGTGACATCGGCCTGCCATTTCACATGCGGGGCATGCATGAGGCGGGTGACGTTCGGCTCCCAGGGCTCGACGCCGGCGGGATAGAATTCATCATAGCCGGTGGAAGAGGAGGAGTACTCGTCACCGAGTCCCCCGAAACTGTGTCCGAACTCGTGCACATACACGTAATCCCGCTGCCAGGCCTGTCCCTCGTTCTTCTCGTTGGCGTAGGTGGTGGTGTACAGCTGGTAAATGCCGCCGCCGCCGTAGCGGTCGTCGTTGATCAGTATGCAGAGGAAGTCGTAGGGCGCCGCGGCGGCGATGTCGCGCAGGTCGCGGTTGGCCTCGGTGAGCACGTAGCGCGGGGAGCCGAAGGTGTTGTACATCGATCCGAGCGCGGTGTTTTTCCACACGTTGCGGTCGGGCACGTCGATGCCGCTCTGCGGGGAGACGACCTTGAGCGCACGCACGTTGAAGTCCTCTTTACGCTCCTTGAAGGGACTGGTTTCGAACATCACGTTGTTGAAATGCGTCGCATCGGCGACGAACTTGTCCATCTCGTCGGCCGCGTAGCCGTCACCCAGTATCAGGATGTCCACTTTCTTGTGCATGTCGCCGTTGTCCATCAGGTCCATCACCTCGAAGGGGGGATACTGCGCTTCGGCGATGACCACGGTGGGATCGTCGGGATCGACGACGACGGAGAATTTCTGCTGGAAGACGAGGAAATCGTCCCTGCGGCTGATGGTCACCTGCACGGAACGCTTCGGGAAGGGGAAGCGCACGGATTCATGAAAGGTCTTCCACACCCCGCGGCCGGCTTCCGGCGTGGTCTGCCACTCGTTGAACACCGTCGAGTATCCCCGCGAGTACAGCAATAATCCGCTTTTCACGTCGTACACGCGCAGGAGGTACAGTCCCAGGTTCAGGGTGTCGACGAGATTGACCATGCTGCCCGGCCAGGGACCCTCCTGCACCACCCTGTCGAGCGTGATGCGCTCTTCACCCTTGGTGCCGATGTGATGATAGTCGACACGCATGGTCTTGTCGTAGAAGAAACGGTTGAAGTCCACCTGCGACTGCGCGGTGAGCAGGGGGAGGACAAGGAGAATCAGGAAGTGGCGGATGCGCATTGAGCTTGCTCCGTTTGCTGACAGACAGGTTCGGTCTTTTGAAAATACGAAAACCGAGGGCGATGGCGAAACCGAAAGCCGAAACCGAAAGCCGAGGGCGAAACCGAGAACCGAAACCGAAAGCGAAACCGAAAGCCGAGGGCGAAACCGAGAACCGAGAACCGAAACCGAAACCGATTTCCGATTTCCGATGGCGATTGCGATTGTGCTGTGTCAGATTTGAGACGGTGGTGTCTCTTCATGGATGTCTGCGGTGGGATGCGGCTCTGAAAACACGCGAGATATGGCGCCTTTTGGTACTTTTGCGTTGGCACTAACTTTGTTTATGGGAAATGCAGAGCCTGTTACGACCTAAATTGAGGAAAAACGCAGTATGAAACCCCGAATTTTCCCTGTATTCATCATTTTCATTGTGCTGGCGGGCTGTTCGTCGACGTCGCGGCTGCAGGAGTATCCCATTGAAGGAAAGAAGATGCTTTTCCTGCACCGGGCGGAAGTGGATGAGCTGAGCAGCTCGATCTGGGTGGACGATCCCGATCCGGATCCGGATACTCCCTGGACGGGCATCGTGACGGCGCTCCTCTCCATCATCGGCACCATCGCGGCGGATGAGAGTTTTGACCAGTCCGTGGACGTCGACGGCGTGGCCTCGGTGCTCTCCGAGGGCATCGAACGCAGTCTCATCGACCGCCTCGGTGTCGTCCCCACCGATCCCACCGCCGGGGGACACGACTACGTGCTCGCCACGCGCCTGCGCCGGCTCAGCCTGCATTCCAACGCGGATGGCGTCTTTCTCCGCGTGAAAGTGACCGAGGAAATGTACAGCGCCGCGGACAGCGCGCTGGTCTGGGAGCGCAACCTGACGCAGGAAGTTCCGCTGCGCTTTCATTCCTCCGGCGTTTGGCATCCGGGCGTGATGTCCGTCGAAAGCGTGGTCAGCGGCGTGGAGCTGCTGGCCATGGATGACGAAGAAGTGCAGGACGCCGTGTTCTACACCGCGCAGGAAAGCGGCTACCTGCTCGGCGACATGATCGTCCGCGACGCCCGCCGCCGCTGCCGGTGAGCATTTCTCCCGGGGGGGAGGGCGCGACTCAGCCGATTCCTTTCAGACGCAGCATGCGCATGCGGTTAAAGTGCCGCCAGCGCAGGACTTGCATCCAGAGCACGGGCGATTTGACAGACGGTTTCCACTGCCTGAGCGCGTGGATGATTGTTGGCAAAGAGAAAAACATGCTGTGATGCCTCTATCAGTGAAATGATGTTTCTGACGATTTCTTCCAGTTCGCGCGGGTCGTAACGGTAATCGTAACGGGTGATGTTGTCGCCGTCGAACCAGTTCTGCGCGTTGCGTCCGTGCAGACGGTAATACGCCAGGTCCTTCCCCGGGTAGACGACGCTGCTGGTCAGTCCGGGCAGACGCGGCGCATCGACGGAACAGAGGGTGATGCCGCGCTTCTGTGAATATTCGTAAGTCGTTTCATGATGCCAGCTTGCGTGCCGCAGTTCAAGCACAATGCGAAAGCTGTTGAAGTATTCGGTCAGCTCGTCGAGATAGGCGAAGTTGTCGTTGGTGCACTTGAAGCTGTAGGGGAACTGGAAGAGCAGGCAGGCCAGCTGATCGGCGTCGGCGAGCACCGTCATGGCGTCGGCGAAATCCTGCCAGTTCTGCTGCAGCACGCGGCGCTGATGCGTGATGCTCTGATGCGCCTTGACGCTGAACATCATGTGCGGGGCCTTGTTGCGGATCTGGAACAGCGTGCTGGGACGCGGCATGCTGTAATAGGTGTAGTTCAGCTCGGTGGCCGGGAAGAAATGCTGATAATACTCGAGCATGCGCGGCTTTTTCGTGCCCCAGTGGTAGAACGGTCCCACCCAGTCCTCGTACGAATACCCGCTGGTACCGAGGAACACGCCCCGCTGCCGCAGCTTCCACAGGCTCCGCGGGGGCAGCAGACGCGTCTCTTTTTCCGCAAAAAGGCTTTCCTGGTACATGATGGCGCAATGGTTAGTCAAATGTCTAACCAAAGGTAATGTGTGCATGCGCCTTTGTCAAGAGAAAAATGCGGGGGCGGCGAGGGAAATGAAAAAATGCCGTTTCCAGCGCGTATGCGGGGTTTATTCCGGGGCATGACGGACTGTGATCTGTCGGGGGAATTCCCTAGTTTAGCACCCTTCCACGCTGTGTGAACCATGCCGGAGCCTCCGGATGCCGAAAAACGTCCTTTCCGCCCTCATCGTCCTGTCCTGTGCCGTGCTCGTCTGGCTGCTGCTGCCCGGGAGCGGTGATGCGCCGCGTCAGAACTCCTCTTATACCGATGTCTACCGCAACACCGGCTTCCATTCCGCCGGATACGGCGACGGCGAGGCGGCGGGCGTGCTGCCAGCGCGGCCCTATGTGCGCTGGTGGTGGTTCGCGGATACCATTTCGGCAGCGGACGTCGATGGCATCCACAGGGCGAATAATACCATGCATGTACCGGCGAACAGCAGGTAAAACCATTTG